>NZ_DBOUKL010000046.1:0-7304 GCF_059755995.1 Thermosphaera sp.
TCTCCTAACGCCCCCGACCATTACGTAGTCTGATAGTACGCGGTTACCGGTTAGAATCTCCTTTGCCTTCATAATTTTTTCACGGTCCAGCATGATGTTCATGAAGAGGTTTTCAAAACCTATGTTCTCCGCCATTACAGCGTTTATTAACATGTGGCTGTGGAGACGCTCCAGCTCCATTGCAAGAACTCTGAGGTATTTAGCCCTATTGCTTATCTCCATTCCAAGTATTTGTTCAATCGCTCTCACATAGCAGTCTGCATGGACAAGGTTGCATATACCGCAGACCCGTGCAACAATGAATATGTCTCTGTAGAACGAGTTCTTCTCGCATAACTTTTCAATTCCGCGATGATTGTACCCGGTGTTTATTTCAACCTTGACGATTTCCTCTCCATCGGCATAAGCCTTAAGCAGGACTGGCTCGTGGAGAGCTGGATGCTGGGGTCCAACCGGGAGCTCAAGCGCAAGCGGCACCTCTATGATTTTCGAAACACTCATTCTCACACCCCGCTATCCTTTCTTAATGGATATTTGCCTTGTTCAACAACGTCGGAGGGGACAAAGAAACCACGCTTTAAAAACGGGTTCCCTTTGAAAACAACCCCGAGGAGGTCGTGGGTTTCACACTCACCAGGTAAAACCCCAGGGATTAAATCTATGAGAGAATCAACCGTGGGATTATCCCGTGGGATAAATGTCCTGAAAACAACGGTTTCTTCCTCGGGTAGAACCACTACGTAGTAATCCAGGCGAATCCTTCCTTCATCCTTAAGATCTGTTCCAATTATGGTGGATACGTAAAACGATGAATCCCCTAACACTTCAATCATTTTCAAGAAAACATTTCTCAAATCCTCAGGCTTCACAACATAAACTTTTCTACCCGGCTTAACCACCTGGGTCTCCAGCGTGAAAGGTGAGAGAAAATCGAGCCGGCTACTCATTTCCCCCATCACCTGCTTCCAGTTTTTTCAAAAGCTTGACGATACCATCCAGTATTGCCTCCGGCCTGGGAGGACACCCTGGTATGTACATTGATACTGGAACGGCCTTGTCAGCTCCTCCTTCAACACTGTATGATTTGTAGAAAACGCCTCCATCGACGGCGCAAGCCCCTACCGCTACTACGAATTTCGGATTGGGCATTTGATCGTATAATCTCCGAAGCCTTTCGCCAGCTTTCTTAGTCACAGCGCCCGTCACAACTAAGATATCCCCGTGCCTAATGCTCGGCGCAAGCTTTACCCCGAACCTCTCGGGATCGTATAGAGGAGTTATGGAAGCTAGTACTTCGATATCGCACCCGTTGCATGCCCCAGTGTTGAAGTGGACGAGCCATGGCGAGTACCGAATGATTTTACAGGTTTTACAGGTTTTGCTAGTTTCCTCTTTCATCGAAGCCAGCGTAATCACCTGTGTCAAGTTGGATTAATCAAGGGTGAGTATTAAAAATAAAGCGTTAGGGATTCCTAATAGCGTTCTAAACCCTGCGAAGCAATTAGTGAACAAGCTTGTCCAAAGGAGAGCCCGCCATCTCCTGCCGGGATTCTGCGAGGGAGATGTATTGTAAATCCTTCAAGCTGCAATCTCTCCCTTAGTCCTTGGTAAATGTGCTCGTTAACTATTGCTCCACCGCTCGCAACCACATAATCGATCCCATGCTTCAATGCTGATTTAACAGCCAGCTCCCCTATGTAGTATCCGTACGAGTATAGGAAGCTCCTGGAGAGCGTGGCGGGATCTACTTCATTTCTCTTATTTATGATCTCATCGATAATCCCATCGTAATCTAGAATGTGTAACCCGTTAACCTGCTTGAAGTAAGCATTTTCTAAAAGAACCCTCTCTCCTCTCGAAGCAATAGCCTCTAGCTTGATCGCGGGTTCACCATCATATGTTCTGATATGGGAAACGCCTAGGAGTGCCGCAACCAGATCTATCAACCTACCCGTGCTTGAAGCCTTCACATACTTCCCATGATTAAACATCGTGTAAACGAGCCTGTGCTCGATTACTTCCTTCTCGCTGACTGGTTTGAGAACCCTCATTATTTCATCGAGCGACCATTTTCTCTTAGCAAAGTAAAGGGTTACCAGACGCCTAATACTGATCGCATCCCTATCACTAGTCAACGGAATCCATTCAATACTACCCACTCTCTCATAATGGTTATTCTCAGTGTTGAAAACTATTACCTCGCCGCCCCAGACAGAGTCGTCATCGCCCCATCCCAAGCCGTCCAATGCTATCCCAGCTACCCTGCCACCCAACTCATTGTCGATGGCTGTGCCTAGAAGGTGTGCGTAGTGATGCTGAACTTCAACGATTCTACAGCCATGTTTTCTTGCAGTATCTAGCCCTATCCTCCTCGAGTGATACGCCTTGTGCTTGTCAACAACGATGGTTAGATCCGTATACTTGAGTCCGTAGACTCTAATGAAGAAGTCTATACTGCTGAGTAGCTGTTCCTGGGTTTCAGGATCATCTAAATCTCCTATGTATTGAGAAATTATTATCTTGTCCTCGAAACCGAGGGCGAAAGTGTTGGATAAGTCTCCCCCCATCCCTAATACTGGGCTTTCAAGGTTTCTCTTAATTCTAATCCATCTTGGAGCGTAGCCTCTGCTTCTTCTCAGTAGCACGTAGTGCTCTCCCGTCTTTCTAACCACACTATCATCGACACGGTTGACTATGACCCTGTTATGCACTAGAAAGTAGTCTGCTATGCTTCTCAGCTTGCTCTTGGCACACTCCTCGGTGGTGCACATTGGAGCCCCTGTTGAGTTCCCACTTGTCATTATCAAAAACTTATCCTTCGTGTGCATTAACAGTAAGAAGTGGAGCGGGGTGTAGGCAACGAAAACCCCTTCGTGGCTCAGCCCCGGAGACACATGCTTGGACACGGGGCTGTCATCACGTTTAGGAAGCAGTAGTATGGGGGCTTGAGGCGATGAAAGCAGTCTTTCATCATCTTCAGACATATGAACGAGGAGTTTAAGGATAGAGGTGTCGAGACCCATTATTGCAAAAGGTTTCGAGGGCCTGTTCTTTCTCCTCCTCAGTTTTAAAACAACATCATCGCTTGTAGCTAAAGCAGCAATATGGTATCCTCCGATTCCTTTAACAGCTATGATGTTTCCTTCATCAATAAGTCTGGCAGCCTCCTTTAAGGGTTCATCAGTGCTTAAAGGTTTGAAATCGCTGTCTAACAGAGCAAGGCTTGGCCCATCGCGCGGGCAACTGATCCCTTGGGCGTGGTATCTTCGAACGTTCTCGTGGTCAGAGTACTCTTTTAAACAGGACTCACATAGAGGAAAGGATCTCATGCTTGTGTTTTCTCGATCATATGGGACTGTATACATCATTGAAAACCTTGGCCCACACCAGGCACAGGAGTTGAAAGGATACATATACCTTGGATTTGAGGGGTCCATGATTTCTATCAAACAATCCCTACAAACAGCGAAATCCGGCGGGATCATGGAGCCAGTAACCTTGACCGTCCCGCTTCTTTCAATGTGAGAGTTCTTGTAACCGACTGGTTGTGTAAGCTCTAGAAATACTTCCTCTATTTCGGCCGGGGGAGGTTTCTCAATGTAGAGAGTGGAGAGGAATTCATAGACAGCTTCCTCATCACCTTCGACAAAAACCTCTACTTCCGAACCACCAACATTCCTTACATAACCCGTCAGCCCCAGTCTCCTCATCGCTCTATCTATGAATGGTCTGAACCCGACTCCTTGAACAATCCCGTTAATAACTAGTCTTGCAGCTATCAAGGAGGGATCCTCACAACTCTATTTCTCCGCCTAGACCGGAAACAGTTTTGAGAAGCTTGATGAGTTCTTCAAACTCCTCCTTGCTGACTTTACTAATTACCACGCCTGCGTGAACAATCACGAAATCCCCAGGCACCACCTCTTCATCAATGGCCAATAAGGTCTCTTTCACAAGACCACCTATCTTAACCTTGGCAATTGGTGGCGTAGAGCTCTTATCAATGCTGACTACTTCTCCTGGCACACCGAGACACATCTGTATCACCTAGCATATTCTGGGAAGGTTCAACGCCTCTCCTTTTATGACCCTCCTTCCACCTACCTCTGTGAATCCTAAAACCTTACCCTTGTACGAGTTTTCATCAGGAATTACCACTTCACCTATTACTTGAGGATTTTCCCCCATGGATTTTAACGCCCCCATGATCTCGCTGCTTACGTCACGACTTACGCTTAACACAGCGACACCTTCGGATGCGACGGTCAAAGGATCTATACCTAGCATCTCAAGAAACGTTTTCACGTCCTCGCGTATGGGAATCTTTGACTCATCAACTATTATCGAAACCTCTTTATTCCTCACCCATTCGTTAAGTATTGAGGAAATGCCTCCCCTAGTAGGATCTCTAGCCGCATGAACATGGTTCCTGTATTTCTCAATTACTGGTAGAACGGTTTTAACGAGCGGTTTTGAATCACTCCTTAGGGAGAGGTTCTCAGCATCCATCCCAAGCTGGGAAGCTAGGATGGCAGCCCCGTGCTCGGCGATATTGTTTGTGACAATTATTACGTCGCCGGGATGCAGCTGGTCAACTATTGGAGCTTCCAGTGAAACCCCTATTCCGAAGCCTGAGATAACGATCTTGTCCAGTGATCCCTTAGGCATTACTTTAAAGTCTCCTCCTATAAGCGAGACGTTGTTTTCTTTCAAAACCCTGACAAGGGAGTTGATGATCTCTTCCAAATCCTTTACTGGAAATCCTTCCTCCACGATGATGTTGTCGAGAAAAGCAACTGGTCTTGCACCCATCATGACTAGGTCGTTTAAAACACCTGATGCGGCTAGTTCGCCAATGTTTCCCCCGGGGTAAAACAAGGGTTTTACAGTGTAGGAGTCGCTTGAGAAAACAACGTATGTGTCTCCAATTTTTATGAAAGAGCCGTCATCCAATATGTCCAGCCCGCGCCCGTCAAGGGCATACCTAAGGATTAACGGTACTTTCTTCACGATCAGAGATTCTATTAAATCATGCGACTCCTGTCCTCCAGCACCGTGGAGTAGAGTGATGAAAGCCTCCATTTCAAACCCTCAATGTAGGTATCTATAACATGGTTATAAAATAAAGGAGTTTTATACTTAAATAAAAATTATATACTTGTACAGATAGTTTTTAATGCTCGGCACAGGATTAGGCTGGTAGTGATGAAGGATTATAGAATTGTTGAGCACCCAATAATAGATTTCAAGCGGGGTAGAAAAGTTTCTCTAACATACAATGGGAAAATTGTGGAGGCATATGAGGGGGAAAGCATTCTCGCAGGTTTATACGCGGCCGGCTTCCGTGTTTTCGCAACAAGTCCTCAGGGAGACAGGCTTAGAGGAGCTTTCTGCATGATTGGCAGATGCTCAAGCTGCTTGTCCAGGGTTAACGGTATCCCCAACACCAGGATCTGCATTGAGCCTGTTAAAGAAGGGTTGGTTGTCGAATCACAGAACGGTATACCAGAGATACCAATGGCTTCCCCGGGAAATGGCAATGTGGTTGAAGAAGTTAAAGATGTAGATGTTTTAATTGTGGGGGCAGGTCCCGCGGGATTGAAGGCTGCTGAAATACTGGGTGCTCACGGGCTACGGGTTCTTGTCACCACCGATCACTTTAGGGCCGGAGGTCAGCTGGTTAAGCAGACGCATAAGTTTTTCGGCGACACAACATACTACGGAGGCGTTCGAGGCTTCAAGATTGCGGAGAAGCTGATTGAAAATCTCAGTAAAAACCCCAATGTAGAGATCTCGACGAGGACTTTTGTTTACGGGTACTTTAAAGAAGGATTTTTCGGTGCTGAGAAAATAGGAGATCATAACGTTAACCTTGTAATAAAGGCCAAGTACGCCATAATTGCTTCCGGCGCGTCGGAGAGAAACCTATTGTTTGAGAACAACGACCTGCCCGGCGTTATGGGCGCTGGTGGTGCGCAAACACTTATGAACGAGTATGGAGTTAAACCAGGCGAGGACGCTCTAGTAATTGGCAGTGGAAATGTTGGATTAATAGTTGCTTATCAACTGCTTCAAGCAGGGGTTAGAGTACACGGTATTGCAGAAGTGTTGAAGGAGATAGGAGGATGGTTTGTCCACGCTGCCAAAGTGAGAAGGCATGGAGTGCCAATATACACGGGGCACACTATCGTGAGAGCTGAGGGGAGAGACAGGGTTGAAAAAGCAGTGATCAGCCAGGTTGATAAGGATTTCAAACCGATACCGGGGACGGAGAAGGAGTTTAACGTTGACCTTGTTCTTCTAGCAGTGGGCTTGCAACCAAACTACTCCTTGTTAAGCCAGATGGGGGTGTTGATGAAGTACTTGCCTGAAGCAGGGGGTTTAATCCCGTTGAGGACAAGATGCATGGAAACAAGTTTTAGAAACGTTTTCGTTGCCGGTGATTTATCCGGGATCGAGGAGGCCACTACAGCCTTCATAGAAGGGGAAATAGCTGCCTACACCATTCTAGAGCGTGAAGGATTTGGCGATGCTATTGAGAAAAGGGAGAGAATACTCAACTACCTGTGGAACGAGTATAGGCAGTCGCCTGTTGTTCGGCGCTCAAGGGATGCCAAACTCAAGGTCACTGTAAGTGAGGAGGAAATGGAAAAGTTTAGGAGGTAGGTAAGCATGGGGTTTAAAGAGACAGGGGTTCTGACTTTACAGGACATGGTGAAGGCAGGCTTAATGCCAACGGAGGAGAGGTTGAGGAAAGGACCCGTGGCGCTTCTGGAGTGTCCTGAGGAAATCCCGTGTAACATTTGTGTTTCCGCATGCCCGTTTAAAGCGATAAGCATGGATAAAATATACGACCTCCCCAGGCTGGACGAGAATAAATGCATAGGATGTGGAGTATGCGTCGCCAAGTGTCCCGGACTCGCTATATTCGTCGTAGATATTAGTAAAGGTGCCAAAGCCTATGTCACCCTCCCATACGAACTCCTTCCCAGACCCTCTAAGGGAGCTAGGGTTAAACTGCTTAATAGAGAGGGCAAAGTTGTGGGCGAAGGAATAGTGGTGAAGGCGTGGGAGTATGAGAAGACATGGGTGGTCACGGTTGAGGTTGAAAAAGACCTTTGGTTTGATGTAAGAGCATTCAGGGTAGAGGGGGTGTAGATGACTCAGCAGGACCCTAGAAGAATAATCGTGTGCAGATGCGAAAACGTTACTCTCAGCGAGATCTTAGAAGCCATTGACGAAGGCTTTGACAGCCTCGAGCTATTGAAAAGGAAGCTGAGGGTTGGCATGGGCCCATGCCAAGG
>NZ_DBOUKL010000047.1:0-13559 GCF_059755995.1 Thermosphaera sp.
GGAGCCCCCATGGCTGACTGGTAGGCAATACTGCTGTAGAAATACCTGTCCGAGACCACGCAAACCCCTTTCTCAAGCATTGGCTGTATCAGGGTTTTCACATGGATAAGCCTGTCGAGGGCGAAGGCTAAGGCGTCAACATAGGCATCCCTGTAGGAAGAATACTCCCCTTTAACGGCTCTAACTATTAGCGAGTCTGTTGGCTCGTAAGTGTAAACAGCCTCCATCCCCTTTGATTTAAACATGTCTATTAGCATTTTCGCAAGCGTGGTTTTCCCCGCACCATCAATGCCTTCTAACACTATGAAAAACCCTCTACTCAACCGTGACATAATCCTCCCCTTCCCTATGTGTAACAAGTTTCTTGTTGGATAATATTGTTGAAAACTCTTCGAACTCCTCGACAATAAACAGGGGGATGCCCGCTAACACGCATCCTGCTATTAAGATAGGCTCCACCTCCTTAACGATCATGCAGCATGGATGGACGTTGTTCTTTTTCAAAGCATATATGATGTATGAGCCCACAGTGCTTCCTCGCGAACCCTTGAAAACAAGCACTCTTCCAGCCATCTCAACTTCGCCAACGTCTGCTCTGACAACTCCTCTGATAGGGTCTACTTCACCGAAGAAGCTTAAGTACTGGTTTAAAACAACAGGTTCTCCGGAGCAGTCGCCATCAACCACTCGTTTAATCCTCCATTTCAAACTCACGTTTCCCCCTCCCCATTGTGATTAAGCGTAGATGCTTTCAACTATCTCCTTTAAGCCTGCAATACCTGCTTTAAGCCCATGTATCTTCCTCATGTAGAAATATGCCTTTCCACTATTCGTCAACATGTAATCATATTTCTTCTTTAACACGGATACGACAGGGCAGGTTCCCAAGGCTATGTCCACCTTCCGCGACAAGAGGAATTTCATCAGGGGAGAATAGGTGGAGGCAAGCTCAGGTGGCATTGTAACGAGAAGCTTGCCCCTCCTGGGCTCTCGATATTTTTCAAGTAAGCGCTTGAGAGCAACAAGCTCTTCTGGATGCGTGTGGGGACATCCTATATATCCTAAAACAGTCCCGCCTAGACCAGGCAACTCTCCAACATATTTTTCCACGTCGCTAGGTTCCAGGGTAATGGTTTCCTCTATCTCTGTTTTATAAGTTTCCCTAGGGGTTATGCCGTCGAGCACTGCTAGTGCATGGGATCCGGATGCCGCCATCGCTGCCAGTAGAGCTTTAATCTCGTGTAAAGGTTTCTCCCTAATCTTTACGACGGGGATGTCCCTAATGTTTTCCCCAATCCACAAGCCGGCTAGAGATAGGGGCTTATTATCAATTAATGGTGATAATTCGACCAGAACCCTTGCAACCCTGTTTTCAAGACTATGAAGACCGTGAAGATATGTGAAACCGGTTAAGGCTGAAGCCAGCGCTAAGGGCCCGCCCTCACGGTTTGTTCTAGCCCCGAAGTAGGAGTTGGCGAAAATCACGGCACTGCTCTCGCCCCATGCCAAGTGCTCGCCCGGCATCGGCGGTCTATGGTAGTAGGGTATGCAGGTGAACACGGGCTTACCGCCCATTCCAACCAGTGATTCATCTATCAATGCCTGCTTGCTGAAATACTTGTTGTCAATTACCTGGGAGAGCATTCCGTAGTCGACGCAGCCTGGGTTTATGGTGGTGTAGACTCGGAACCTTGGCCTCTCCCTGTAGAAGTCTCTTAAGAACTCCAGCCCGGGTTCGCCTATGTTCGAGTATGAGACACCGGATACGTGTGCATGTGTGATTTCCACAAGTCTGTCAGAGCCCAGGGCCTCGCCTACTTTCACAATTATCTCGAGCGCTTTAGCGTAAACCCATCCGAACTCTCCTTTAAGCATTCTCTCCTGAAAAGGAGTGAGATACATTACTCGACAACAACCCTCCTATACTTATCCCATGGTTCATTGAATGGTTTCACAGCGAGGAAAATAATCTTATCCCCAACCCCTTCCCTGCTCCTGGGTTCTAGAGTACTGCCTTTGATATTTTTTAAGATTATTATGTCCTCGCTCCCTTTAAGCCTGGTAGCCAACGCCCACTCTATTTCCAATGGATTGTCGACGTCAATATCTTCGTCAACGATGAACACGTGTTTAACGCTAGGGTGGGCAGATATCGCAGCTAGTCCTGCTAGTTTCGCCTCGCCAGGGGAGTTCTGCTTCAACGATATGGCTACGTGGAGCCATCCGCCCCCGCCCTCGGTTAGCCGGACCTTCACAACCCCTGGGGCTACTTTCCTAACCTCCTCGTATATTAAAGGCTCCCTAGGGAAGCCCATTAGGAATTGGTGCTCCCATAACCCGGGGATTATTGCGTGGAATAGTGGGGTTTGGTGCTTGTTAACGTAGAATCCTGCTGGTTTGAAAACCGGCTGAAGCCTCTTACCATCCAGGAGCATCAGTATGTCTGTGAAAGGCCCCTCCTCGGCGAGTTCTCTTGATAAGACTCCTTCCACGACTACGCTGGCGTTTGCAGGTACAGGTATCTTGTACAATGGGGTTTTAACAACCTTGTTGTAGCCCGACATTGCCGCTGCCACGGATGCTTCGAAAACGCCTAACGGGGGAGTCATCGCAGCTGCTAACTCGAAATAGGGGTCTGCCCCAAGAACCATTGCGACTGGGGCGTCAACGCCTCTATCATGGTATTTCTTCATCAGGAAGTGGAGCTGCCTCGGGACTACCCTAATCGGGGCTTCTGCAGGGGATTTGTACATGGTTCTATGGTAGCTAGCGTTGCACGTCCTCTCGTAGCAGATGATGTATATGGAGCTTGTCAAGTACCGTGAACCATCATCCCTATAATACTTCACGAATGGGAGAGAGTCAAGCGTGTAGTCCCTTCTCTCAAAGTAGTCGTCGAACTCCACGGTATCGAGCGGTGCAGGATTCTCCAATGCTTTAATAACTCTACTGTAAACCTCTAAGTCTGTGGTAGCTTCAAACAAAGCATACACGTCTTTCCTCGCAGTCACCAGGTTGGTGTAGCCTGTGAACTCTGTTCCTTCAAGTTCGAACAGGAAGAGTTTTCCACGGTTTGAGGATGCTAACCGGGTGATTGCATAATCTCTCTCTACTTTTCCTAACTCCTCAACGGGTTTTCCGGCTTTACGGGCTGTTTCACGTATCAACTGTAGAGGGTTCAAGAGGACACCTCCAAAAACTCCTCGGTGAAATCATCCCTGAGCTTTATTGTTGAAACCTTCAGCTCACTAATCTTATCCGTGAACCTTGTTTTAATAATTATCCTCCTCCCTTGGAAATCAATTTTATCGATTAAAGCAGGGTAGTCTAAGCTGCCGTTGGAGACGGCGGCGTAGAGATTTCTCTCGGCGCCGGGTTCGAAAACAGCTATTTTAGCCACTCCAAACTCCTTTTTCAACCCTTCCTCCTCAACCCTTCTTACACTGCCGGCTAAGTAGAGCTTATCTGGGAGAAGTGAAGCGTGAGAGATTTTTCCTTCAACGTATTTCTCCACGCTTGCAACATCTACTGGAACACCTTCAAGGATGGGAAGACCATTGATGATTAGGTTTTCAAAATCGAGTTTAACTACTGGTGCCTCGTGAAGAAACTCTCTATATTTCATGCTTCTAAGAATTCTCCGCTCATCCCTGCTTCTAACCTTCCTCGTAGCAGGTATATTGAACTCTACCACTCTAACACCGTGAGCGCTGAACTTTCTGAAGTAAGGGGAGATATCGGCTCCGAAAACAACTATAACATCTGGTTTTAGAGCTGAAATAAGTGAAACCTTGTACCTCAGCCCTTTTTCATCTCTGATCCAGCCGTCAGTATCCACGATAACGTGAGTGCTCCCGGCTTTGAAGTATTCGGAGGCTAGTTCTTTAACAGCATTTATTATTTTCCAGATGTTTACGTGAGGCTTTACATCACCGATGAACCGTAGCTTCTCCGGCTTAGCCTCCCCTACCCATAGCACGGGCTCCGTAATCCTTCCAGCTGATACGAAACCGGGTGGTCCAATATTTGACTGGCCTACATCACCATCAACTATTGCGGGGCTCCCGCCCTTCTGCAACACAATGTTTGATAAGAGGGTTGCGAAAGATGATTTACCGCTATCGGTCCCGCCCACCAGCACTATTAGTCTACCAGGGTTTGAGGCCAGTTCCTGGCTGAGAGCGTACTTGGCAAGGTAGGGGTCGTCTTCCTCGAGGGGTTGCACGGAGGCTTCTTCACCCATCACCAAGTCCAGTTCTGAATCCTCAAGGGCCCGGATTATGTAGGTTTTAGTTTTATGAACTATCACCCTAGTTTTTTCAACGAATACTTTTCCGAGAACATCTATGGCGCCTTTCTTGACAAGTATGCTCACAGGCCCGTAAACCTTTAAGAAGCCCCCTTTTGAAACGCTTAGCTCGGGTGTCATGACACCTCAACACCCTTTTTCAAAGCTATCCGGTAAGCCGCGTACACGTCCTTGAACCTGAAAGGCCTGAGCCCTCTTTTCATCTTCCCGGCTATATACCGGATTTCGTCGCGGCTTTCAATAGCTGGGGAGGTTTTCTCCTCGGATACTATTTCAAAAGGTATTCTAAACTCCTTGCTTAAAACCTGCACCAGCTCTAATCCTTTAGGCGAAGCCCCTATTTTCACCCGGAAGCTCCGCGAGGGAATGCATTCTAGAAAATACTTCAAATCCTTTATGAAGCCGAGGAGATCGGTTTTCCCATAGTCTACCAGGGTTCCATCACCTAGGGCGACATAAGTGATGTACTTTCCTGGATCAACGCCTATGACGAGTTCGCGGAAGCTTTCAATTAGATATGTGGCTAAAACCGCCTGCTCGATCTTCCTGCAGTCATGCTTGGGGTCGTAAACCACTTCTAAATCCTTTCTCTCGGAGACGCTGTCAGCAATCTCCTTGTGATCGGTGTAGAAGACGCTTGATAACGGGATTTCACCGGGTTCATAGTAGTAGCTGAATAACACCCCCCGCTTCCTCAATAATTCCCGGACCTGCATAAACCATTCAGGGTTGTAGATGGCGATGACAAGGTGTTTTTTCTGCAACCTCTTAAACCATTATAATGGTTAATATTCCCCGGCTTATAATATCTATTGGGGATTGCGATAAGGAGCAGGGGGTTAAGGATTCACGACCTGGTTTCGAAGTCCGCTATGTGCTTGTTCTACGGGGTAGCGGGAGCCGGTAAAACCAATATCTTGCTGACCCTGACAAGGGATTTGTGCAGGGAGGACGGCCCCTGCCTCTACATTTCCACTGAGGAAACGTTGCACTACGAGAAAGTGGGTAAGCAGGCTGAAAACTATGCTAACACGTTGTTCGCAGAGGTTCACGAGCTTGACAAGCTGCTGGAACTGTTCCTACAGCTTAGCTACATGGATTTTCGAATCCTGGTCGTAGACAGCATCAACTCTCTCTACAGAGCGGTTGCATACGAGGAGTCTTCCCTAGCCAAGTTCACTTTTTCACTGGGTTTTTTAAGAAGCATGAGCGTGCAGAAGGGTTTTAAAGTATTGGCGTCAGCACAGGTTCGGGCTGGAGAGGATGATGTTGAAGCCTCCGGCATGAGCCTCTTGGAATACTATTTCGACACGGTGTTTCAAGTAGGGTTTGAAAGGGATAAAAGGTTTGTCAAACTTGTCAAGCCAAAATATAAGGTGCCCCTGGTTAATTACTTTGAAATAAATGAGAAGGGAGCAGTGTGGGTGTAGCATGATAGAGGAGTATGTGTACTGGCTGGTGAAATTCTACATCCCAGTAATGGTTGCTAACGGGACTCCAGTACTTGTTAAAGGCGTGTTTCGAATAGACTCCGGTAGAGCCTTCGTCGACAGGAGACCTCTGCTCGGGTCGAACAAGACCTGGGAGGGTTTGCTCATAGGTGTTACCTATGCTTTTGTAGCGAGCTCGCTCATCTCTATTGTTTTCGACAACCCCTTCTACATTATCGGGGGGCTTGCAGGCCTCTTCGGGCTTTTAGGGGATTTAGCAGGGGCTTTCCTTAAAAGGAGGCTGGGGATTAAACCCGGTGACCCGCTCCCGGTGGTCGACCAGCTTGACTTCGTAACATTCTCCACGCTCTTCTACCTTGCAGTAGGTTTTGAGGAGTTCGCGGAAAACCCTGGCTACATTATTTCAACCTTCCTGCTCATATTGCTTCTCCATGTTGCCGCGAACAACTTGGCTTACTACATGGGTTTGAAGGATAGGAGATGGTAATATTTTTAATAGGATTTTCACGTTAAAGGAGTTAATTGAAGGTGTTTACGAATGAGGATACCGAAGGTAATAACGACATACTGCCCCAAGTGCAGGACACACACCGACCACTCAGTAGCGATCTACAAGCACGGTAAGAGAAGGAGCCTTGCCGAGGGAGAGAGAAGGTATGCTAGGAAGAAGAAAGGCTACGGCTCAAAAAGGAAGCCTGAGCAGAAGCGTTTCGCCAAGGTAACTAAGAAGACCGTGTTAAAGCTTAAATGCACCAAGTGCGGATATACCTTCCACACCGAGGGTATAAGGTTGAAGAAGGCTGAGCTGGTAGAGGTGGGTAAGTAGGTATGAGGAAGAGGAAACTACTCATACCTCAGCCTCGAAGCCGCTTCTACAAGGTAATATGTAAAACCTGCGGCGCTGAAAACATTGTTTTCAGCCACGCATCTTTCCCCACGAGATGCAAGGTCTGTGGAACACAGCTTGTGAAACCCACTGGTGGAAGAGCCCTAGTGCTCAAGGATAAGTCGGAAATCGTTGCGGAACTAGGCTAACCTATTCTTTTCTGGGTTAAGTTTAAATTAACTCCTGAATTATCCAATCAAAATGATGCGGGGGTGCCCGAGCTTGGTCAAAGGGGTCGGGCTTAGGACCCGATGGCGTAGGCCTGCGTGGGTTCAAATCCCACCCCCCGCACTCTTCTAAATCGTTCTAGCCCAGGAATTTGAAATTATCATAGTGGGATAATAATCAATTATGCGCTATATTAATAAAGAAGTGATAAAAAGTTAGGGTTATAACAAGCTATTGCTGCTCCTGGGGAGGGGTTTCACGGGAGGGGGCCTTCCCGGTGGAAGCTTCTTTCCTACCCTTGCCGGGTTTCTGCTGAGCAGCTTGCTTAAGCTCTTCAACCTCCTGCTTCAACCTCTCCAACTGCGCTTTCAGCTCTGCAACCTCTTTTTCCTTCTCAGCAAGCTTTTGAACAGGATCGTATAGCACATGGTTTCCAGCACTGCATAAGAGTCTTCCTTCCTCATCAATCGTAAAATCTTGCCAGCCGTGCTCAGGGCATTTAACCTTCCCCGTTTCCCTGGAGAACTCTAACCCAGATAGTTTCTCATATATTTTTAAAACGCGTTCGTCACGATTGGCTGGTTTCTGTTCAACGGAGACCACCTGCCCAGTAACTATCCATGGAGGGATCCCGATTGTTTTGAGGAAGTCGGGGAGCTTTTCATAAGGAATGCTTATCCTGCCAAGTAATCCCGGTATTTCAACCTCCACTCTCCTAGCCCTGTCAAGGTTCTCTATGATCCTTATTCCTTTGAAATCTTCAATACTCTTATACACTCGCTTTATTACAAGTATAAGATATGTAAACAATCCAAGAGCTACTGCGGCCAGAACCCCCGCGGCAATAACCACCTGTAGGAGTAGTTCACCGGTGAGTTCAACCATATAACCACCTACACAGGATTTACTTGTGGGAAGGATTTGAAACTCCTACATTCTCCGTGAATACGAGTTTTCCCCATACACTCTATACGCGTATAAAAAATACGCATTTCCAACCCCACTTTTATACATTAACTTTATCCCCACAAATATTTAAACATTGTTGAAGAACAGGCATGAAAAACTTAACGCCGGGGGCGGGATTCGAACCCGCGCGCCCCGCAGGGGGCAGTGGGTCTCCCGGGAGAAGCCGGAAAGTCTCGAGCCCACCCCCTTAGACCGCTCGGGCACCCCGGCCGATCTAAATAGTATTGTGTAGGGCTTTTATAATGTTTAAAAGCCCCTCAAAGCCGGAGGTTTCTTCACCGTTCGGCTAGACGCCTGACGGCTCATCATCGGGTATGTTTTTAACAATGTTTTGAAAGGCAAATATTTTTTACCTGTAACCCTGGATCGCCTGCTTAACGAAGTATTTGTACACGGGGCTGGGCCTGAGCGGTCTGCTTTTAAACTCAGGATGTGCCTGTGTTCCAAAGTAGAACACTTTATTATCCGCTAGCTCAATTATCTCGGCGAAGCCTTCCTCGCTCCAGCCACTGACTTTCAACCCCGCCCTCTCCAAAACCTCGACATACCTCGGGTTTACCCCGTACCTGTGCCTGTGCCTCTCATAGACTTCGGGCGCGTTGTAAACCTCCCACGCCCTCGTATTCTTCACTATCACTATCTTCTTATCACCAAGTCTAAGGGTTCCCCCCATGCTTGAAATGTTTCTTTGGCTTGGAAGCAAATCTATCACAGGATAGGGAGTCGCCGGGTCCAGCTCGGTGCTGTTAGCACCTGTTAATCCTAGCACGTTCCTGGCTGCTTCCACAACCATTAACTGCATGCCGAAGCAGATGCCCAGAACTGGCTTACCGCTCTCCCGGAGCAGTTTTATAGCCTTGATCTTACCTTCACTCCCCCTTCTCCCAAATCCTGGGAGAAGGATGGCTCCATCATTCTCGAGTAATTCCTCAGGGTTTTGCATGCCCTGCTCAATCTCGGTTGCCTCATACCAGTTTAGAACTAGCCTGACTTTTTCCCAGACAGCAGCGTGTCTCAGGGCCTCCACTATGCTGATGTAGCTGTCTCGAACCTTAGTGTATTTTCCGATAAGGGCTATTTTCACAGGCTTAGCTGATTCCTCATAGTTTTTAATAAACCCTTTCCACTCATCAAGCCTGATCTCTCTCTTCTTAGACAATCCCAGCCTGTTTAACACATAGTCTGCAACACCTTGCTGGTGAAGGATTAAGGGAACCTTGTAGATGAAGTCCACGTCGGGACTGCTGAACACAGCGTTCAAGGGCACGTTACCGTATAAGGCTATCTTATACCTCGCATCATCGTCGAGATAGGTTAGCGATCTAACTATTATGGCGTCTGGCTGGATACCTATTCTCCTCAGTTCTTGAATACTGTGTTGAACAGGCTTCGTCTTAACCTCGCCGCTAGAAAGGACCGGGGCTAGTGCCACGTGAATGAACATAGTGTTGGCCACTCCTTCCTCGACGCGGAGCTGCCTAATCGCTTCAAGGAATGGGAGACCCTCAATATCTCCCACCGTGCCGCCTACCTCGACTAGAACTATTTCAGACCCCGAGTCCTTCGCAATCCTTCTAATCCTATCCTTAATCTCGTTAGTCACGTGCGGGATAACTTGGACACACTGCCCCAGGTAATCCCCTCTCCTCTCTTTCTCCAGGACGCTGAAGTATATTTGACCAGATGTTATGTTGTTGTTTCTAGACAAGTCGGTGTTGAGAAAGCGCTCGTAATGCCCTAGGTCGAGGTCTGTTTCACCACCGTCATAGGTGACGAATACCTCGCCGTGCATGTAAGGATTCATTGTTCCAGCGTCAACGTTCAGATAGGGGTCTATTTTCACAGCGGTAACAGTGTAGCCAGCATCTTTCAGGAGTAAGCCTATGGAGGCTGTGGTTATACCTTTCCCGAGGCCTGATAGAACGCCTCCTGTTATGAAAACATACTTGGTCATGCGCCCATGAGAATCTATGAAAATTCTTGATTTATAAATCTACTCCTCCATAAGAAAACCCATGGTCTCCAACATTAAGTACAGGTATATTGGCTGGTTAGAGATACATAAAGCCTTGTCTATCTTGGCGAAAAGAGTTCTCGAGGAGTACAGCCCTGACACGATAGTGTCGATTGTCAAGGGAGGGCTGATACCTGCGAGAATAATTGGCGACATACTAGGTATTGATGAGATAGGCTATGTGGGCGTGAAATTCTACAAGGGGATTGACAAGAGGGGGGAGAAGCCGTTCGTGACTTTCACGGCTCTTCCCAGGCTTGACTATAAGAAAATCCTCATCGTTGACGACGTCATAGAGTCTGGGAGAACAATAAACACTGTAGTAGATTTACTGTCAAAATACAATTACTCAGGGTTGAAGTCCCTGGCTATCTTCGTCAAGCCGTGGAGCCCGCTTAAGCCTGACTACTACTATGAAGTAGTTGACAAGTGGGTTGTGTTTCCATGGGAGATATGTGAAACGGTGAGGGAAGGCTTAGACATTACCCCGGATTTAGAGGATCCCTCGATACTTGACCATTGCACTCCTGCTTCAAGGGCAGAAAGAAAGCCGTGAGCACGACGTAGCCGAGAAGAGTCAGTAAAATACTGTACAGTAAGTAGGCTTCCTCGGCGAAAACCATTAGGGAGATTGAATCCAGCAGGCTGATAACCCAGTAGTTGGGGTTCTCTATGTGAGCATGCCCCCACCAGCTCACCGGAAACATGAAGAACCATATAATCACGAAGATTGAGTATATTATTGACAAACCTCTCCTGCAAGTATTGAAGCGGTCTATGACAAAGTACATGCTGGTGAAACCCATCATCGGGGCGAAGTATTGATAATTAACCCTCCAGTAGGTGGTTAGAAATATCAAGTATGAGATGTAAAAATTCTCTAGCGCGGACTCCATGCTGAACCGTTCTTTAAACAGCTTCAAGAAGAGGAGAGTGAATAGGAGGAGAACAGGGATCCACCAGTTCGACGTCACCCAGGTGAAGTCTCCGCCTGTTTTCGAATTCATATAGGTTGCAAGGCTTGAGAACCCGTTGAAACTGTAGCAGAGAGGCGGTGTGTATCCTGGTGTACCAGTGTTTTTCAAAGCCTGGTAGTATATAATTAAGCTTCCAGGACAGAAGAGCTCGAAGGGCATGTAAGTAATAAGCAAGCCGGTTGCGAAGCCTAAAACCCCGGCAACCACCCTCTTCACCTCTTTAAGGAAAGGTCTGCAAGCGTAAGCTGCAATGACAAGTGCTGGCAAAATAACGTTAGGCTTTACTGCGACGGAGAGACCTGCGAGAGCAGACACTATAACAGTGTCTCTAACAGAGTCGATGCCCCGTTTTAGAAGAAGGAGAATGGATAATGCTTGAGGAAAGAACGCTACCGCGTCGAACATTCCGTATATTGATGAGATGTAGATTGTAGCAGGGTTTAAGTAGTAAAAACCTGTTGCTAACAGTGCCTTCCGAGGAGATAGTTGTTTAACAATAAGGTAAATGGTTAATGCCGATAAGGTATCGAATAGTATGAAAACTGATTTAGAAGCGATGATCCAGTCCACTGGGACGTACACATGGTATACTCCTGCCTTCCAGAAATGGGCTACAGGTGTCGGCGCAAGCATTCTCGGGACTGATAAGAGAATTACTAGGATGGGGCCGTACGGGTATGGCCATGGATACGGCCAGTTTTCACCTATGTGCGATCCTGTACTGGAGTATTTGAAAAAGCAAAGGGTTTTAGATAGGAAAGTATCAGCGAAGCCTGCGAACTGGGCTATGTCGCTACCGCTCGTGTATGGAGCTAGGGAAAGCCTGACTATCAGCCCTGCTCCAATAATGATGACTAGAAGTGCTACGTGACGGGTTACCCGTATTCTCAAGCTATATTCCCCGCATCAGGGCGACGAGCAGTCTCTGGAGTCTGCGGGGCATTGACGCGAGAGGGGTGGGCTGCCTATAGATTAAACCCCAGTGCTTCACGTATTTCTCAGAGGACTTATCAAGCAACTCCATGTCTTCGCTGTCAAGACTTATTGATAAAGCCTTAGCATACTCTGTAATTCTTGCAGGATTAGTGGTTCCGACAATGGGTATTGCGCCCTTGTTAATCAACCATGCTAAGGCTACGGCTGATTTAGGTGCGCCGTGCTTCACAGCCACCTGGTTCAACGCGTCTTGAAGCTCCCTGTCTTCTGAAGCGGTTTTAAACACGCTGTCCACTCTCTGGGCAAACGTCTTAGCCCTTGTTAAACCGGCTAGGGCTCCTTTAGCGAGAGGGCTCCACGCTAATAAGGCTATATTGTTTTTTCTCATGTAGTCGAGGAGCTCGTTCTCCACCAATCTGTACGCGAGGCTGTACTGTAGCTGGTTGGCAACAGGCTCTAATCTCTTAGTACAGCTTAACGCTTCCTCCAGCTCCTTCAACCCGTAGTTTGACAGCCCGTAAGCAGTAACGTAGCCCTGGGTCACAAGGGATTCCAGAGCGTTGACAACACGGCATATTTCATCCTTTTTCCGAGGAGGCCAGTGGTGGAGAACTATATCCGGTTTAAACCCCAGCCTCTTATGGCTGTTTTTAAATGCTTTCAGGAACTCTTCGAAAGCAGGTTTGCGGAATCCAGCGATTTTCGTTACCACTACGAACTCTTCCCGGGCGTTGAGTCTGAGAACAGCTTCGCCGAGCAGCCTCTCCGATCTCCCATTCCCATATATTTCAGCAGTATCGATCAGGTTTATACCGTGTGCCATTGCCGTGCTTAAGAGCAGTGAAACCTGCATCGTGGACAGGCTTGTACCCCACAGTTTTGATGAAAACTGCCATGTTCCAAGACCGAGCCTGCTGACCTTCAGCCCTGCATGCTTCAGCTCGATCAATGCCATAAAACCACCTAGGGTTGCACGGTGAAGTAAATCCTCTTCTTATTCTTCCCCTTGTTCTCAATCCTAAGGAGAACGATCTCACCTATCTCCAACGTATTCCTCACGTGAGGACCGCCATCTGCCTGCACGTCAACCCCAGGTATCTCAACTATTCTAAGCCTATCCACGGAGGGCGGCATTTTAGCAGCCAGCTTCACCACGCCAGGTATCTTCAGCGCATCCTCTCGTGGTAGCCAGTAGATTCTTACCTCCAGAGCCTGTTTAACAATTTCGTTCGCTTTTTCAACAGCCTTTAGGAATGCTTCTCTGTCGAAAACCTCCATGCTGTAGTCATCGTACCCGTATTCCTCGGAGATGTTTCCGCCGGTTATAAGGGCGTTGTAGTCTCTGTACATTATAGCCGATAATATGTGTGCAGCTGTGTGAAGCCTCATCAACCTGTATCGCCTATTCCAGTTAAGCTTCAACCACACCTTGACTCCTACGGGAGCATCCACTCCTTTTTCAAGCTCGTGGATCAATAATCCTGAATCCTTGTCATAATATACGTTTACCACTGGGATTTCAAGCCCTTTGAGAACAACCCATCCCGTGTCATTATCAACACCACCGCTCTTGGGATGAAAGATTGTCTTATCCAGGATGAGCTTGTTTGGAAGAGTCTTGAGGACTGTGGCCTCCAACTCTCTCAGATAAGAATCATGCTGGTAAACCAGTTCCGTCAAACTCTGCACCACTGTGAGTTAATATCTTGCCGGAGAATATTTAACTTAATAATAGCCGGGCGGGGATTCGAACCCCGGTCGCGGGGTATCTTCCGAGCGGACCAAAGCCCCGCATCCTTGGCCGCTAGACGACCCGGCTATCAATAGAAGTATATTTCCAGAGGGATTT
>NZ_DBOUKL010000048.1:0-33529 GCF_059755995.1 Thermosphaera sp.
CCCCTATAGCCTCCAGCTCCCTGAGGGAGTGTGTTAGGACAACGCACTCGGGCTTGAATGCAGTCTGCTCCTCAATCATCTCGAGGAGCGGGAAGCCCTCGGCCATTAAGAGGAGCATGTTAGTGTCTAAGACAACCTGTGACGGCTTCCTCAGCTGACTGATTTAACAACACCCCAGCCTGCGAGCCTCCACCTTCCGAGAACCCTCCTGCTTAACGCAACCCTCCCTCCCTCCCAGACGGCCACAGGGTCTTTAAGCTCGACAGTCATCGTGGACTTGCCCAGGCCTGTTACAACGCCGATCCTCGTGGCAGTTCCTATGGTGAGGACGATGTTTTCCTTAACCTGTATTGGGGGAAGCTTGGTCATCTCCTTACCCCCTACAACCCTTTCCAGCACGCTGTACTCTATCTCTAGGACTCTGGCAACAGGCGGCTGGTGATCAGGGTGTGACACAATGTTTCCAACCATTGAGTCAGCCTTTGTTAGAGACGGGTCGAGCGGCGTTCTAATAGCCGCCAGCCCTCCAGGCCTCGCCTCCTCAACCTGTAGCTCGCCGAACCTTATCTCCTCAATCCTCGTCGTAATGGGCTCGTACTTGTAAGCCGTCTTGGAACCCCCTACAGGGGTTTTCACGCCTGGGAGGATGGCCACCTCATCCCCGACCTTCAACACGCCCTGGATTAGCGAGCCCCCTATCACGCCCCCGACAAGGTCCTGGAACGTTGTCCCGGGCCTGTTGACGTCGAAGCTTCTGACAATGAACATTAACGGCGGCTTGCTCAGGTCTCTGTGAGGAGTCGGTATCCTCTCCTGGAAGCTCTGGAGCAGGACATCAATATTCGTCTTGTGGAGGGCGCTTACAGGTATTATCGGCGCGTCCTCCGCAACGGTTCCTCTCACAAGATTCTTTATCTCCCTGTAGTTTTCAAAAGCCCTCTCCCTCGTCACAACGTCTATCTTGTTCTGAACTATAACGATGTTCCTTATCCCTATAGCGTTCAACGCGGCCAAGTGTTCGACAGTCTGGGGTTGCGGGCATGGCTCGTTAGCAGCAACCACGAGTATAGCGCCATCCATGAGCATTGCACCGCTCAGCATGGTCGCCATCAAAGCCTCGTGGCCGGGGGCGTCGACATAGCTTACCCTTCTGAGAAGCCTTGACTCGGAGCCTGTTGGGCAAACCTCATCAGTGGTGTATGCCTCAGGGGGCTTCATGTCCTCGCAGAAGGCTATGTTACCGTCAGCGTAGCCTAGCTTGATGGTCATGCCTCTTTTAAGCTCCTCGCTATGCCTCGCTGTCCATATGCCCGTTAAAGCCTGAACAAGCGTTGTCTTGCCGTGGTCCACGTGCCCGACCACGCCAATGTTTACTTCCGGTTGTTGCTTAACCCAGGGCATGATGAATCCCTTGTTGAAACCAATCCCTTAGGAATTATAGGCGAGGTTGCTTTTATACTAAGAAACTACTTTGGGTAAGCGATCACAGTGTTGACCTGGACTATGTCCGGGGCTATGGTGTTCCCCCTGATCATCTTCCTCCTTCTCTCACCGTTTTTCTCAGGGTGGAAGCCCGGGGGGCCTGATAGAAGAGCCCTCTTCTTGACGGGCCCCTGTATGTCAGGCCTCATCGGGAACCCGCTGATATCGCTCCCGCCCGTTATCTTGAGCTTAACGTTTCTCAAACCAATAATGGAGCCGTCGACCTCGTCCCCTATCTTCAACCCTACCAGCGATGTCGCTCTTTCATCGTTCACTCTTATCTGCCAGGCGCTTGCCCTGAATACCTCGCCCTCCAGCTCCGTGTTGCCGGAGAGGTTTATCAGGAATTCCGAGTTAACCAGCACAGTGTTCTCGGGGACGTTGTCAGCAGGCTCAAGCCTCCCGGTAATCTTGATCTTGTCCCCGGTGTCAGGCCTTCTCATCCTAATTGTTGCCACCCCGTGTACAGCGTTAAGCTCCTCGAGAAGCCTCCTCCCCACCCTTATAACGGGGAGTTCAAACTTATCCTTCATCTCGTCCGTGAAGGGTACTTCAGCATCCCCTACTACTTTAACCTTAACTACCTTGCGTTTTTTCGGCGCCTCAGGGTCGTTTACAACGATTTTGAAATCCGGCATACAGCATCCTCCACCAGTTTCCCGGTGGGGCTGTTTCACTAATAAGCTATTAAGAGGTTTTTATATATTCGCATGATTGTGAATGGTGGTTTCAGTGAGCAGTACCAGCAGGGAGTGGATTAGGCAACCGATAATAGTTGTTATGGGGCATGTCGACCACGGTAAGACAACCCTTCTAGACAAGATAAGGGGTACGGCGGTGGCTAGGAAGGAGCCCGGTGAGATAACCCAGCATGTTGGGGCAAGCATTGTGCCTGCGAGCGTTTTGAAGAAGATTGCTGAGCCCCTTAAGAAATACTTTCCCAAGCTCCAGATCGAAATCCCCGGGCTACTCTTCATAGACACCCCTGGCCACGAGCTGTTCGCCAACCTTAGGAAGAGGGGCGGGAGCGTGGCTGACATGGCCATTCTCGTGGTGGACGTCATGGAGGGTTTCCAGCCCCAGACTGTTGAAGCAATCAACATTCTCAAGGAGAAGAGGGTTCCATTCGTAGTCGCTGCCAACAAGATTGACAGGATCGAGGGTTGGAGGCCGACACCCGACGCGCCCTTCCTTGAAACCATTAGGAATCAGTCCCAGAGGGCGCTGAACCTTCTCGAGGAGAAAATCTACAGGATAGCCGGGGAGCTCTACAACCATGGGTTTGAAGCGGAAAGGTTTGACAGGGTGAGAGACTTCCGCAGGACAGTGGCGATAATACCTATCTCGGCGAAGACCGGGGAGGGCGTCAGCGAGCTCCTTGCATTAATAACCGGCCTCGTCCAACAGTTCATGAAGAAGAAGCTGGTGACGAGTAGTGAGCCCGCTAAAGGCGTTGTCCTAGAGGTTAAGGAGGAGCCGGGGCTGGGTACAACAATCGACGTCATAATCTACGATGGGGTTTTAAGGAAGAACGACTTGTTTATCATAGCCGGGAAGTCTAAGCCCGTTGTCACCAGGGTTAGGGCGTTGCTAATGCCAAGGCCTCTGCAGGATATGAGGATGCACGAGGGCAGGTTCACCCAGGTTGAAGAGGTTTACGCCGCAACAGGCGTGAAGGTCTCCGCCCCGGATCTCGACGACGCGCTCGCCGGTTCACCATTATACGTCATTCCTGATGAGACCAGGCTACAGGATTATTTGAGAATGGTTTCAGAAGAGGTTTCGGAGCTGAGGTTTAAGGTTGAGAGCGATGGCGTGGTCATTAAGGCGGACACGCTCGGGTCTCTCGAAGCCCTCTTGGAAGCTATGAGGAGGGAGAAAATACCTGTTAGGCTGGCGGATGTCGGCAATGTTTCGAGGAACGATGTAATAGAGGCTTCGGTTGTTAAGAAATCCAAGCCCGAGTACGGGGTGATCCTGGCCTTCAACGTCAAGCTTCTGCCGGAGGCGGAGGAGCTGGCGGCCAGGGAGGGCGTTAAGGTGTTTCAAAGCAACATAATCTACCACATCATAGAGGAGTACGGTAAATGGGTTAAAGAGTTGAAGGAGAAGGAGGTTGAGAAGGAGGTTTCATCCCTCGTTAGGCCTGCGAAGATCAGGATACTACCCGGCTTCATATTCAGGCGTAGCGACCCAGCAATTGTCGGCATAGAGGTTCTTGGAGGAGTGTTGAAACCCGGTTGCAACGTGATGAGGAGTGATGGAATGGAGCTCGGAATGGTCGTGCAGATAAGGGATAGGGATAATGTTCTCAAGGAGGCTAGGGCCGGCCAGCAAGTAGCGATCAGCATTAAGGGGAGAATCATGGTTGGACGCCATGTTGACGAGGGAGACGTTCTCTACACGAGCATACCCAAGGATCATGTCACAATGTGGCTTACAAAGCACAGGGATAAGCTGAGCACTGATGAATACTTGGTTTTAAGAGAGATCATAGAGATTAAGAAGAAGCAAGACCCCTTCTACGGTTTCACCGGCTAGGTTCCCCGGCAATCTCCTCGTTTGGAAAACAACCCTAAGCTAGGTATTTATTAACTTTTCAGCGAAATAATTATATGGTGTGTTGGAATGTCCTATGAGTTGATTAGAAAAGCTTTAGATATCGAGGAGAAGGCCACCACATCATACTTTCACTCAATAGGTGTTCTAAGGCTAAAGGGGATTGAAGTTAAAGATCTTGAAGAAGTTATTAAGAAGATAGCTGTTGAAACACTGATTCATAAGGAGATAATGAAGGGCATGCTTAAGGCTTACGAGGAAGCCCTTGAAAAAGAGAGCCAGGTGATGAAGGAGTTGGAAGAGGTAAAGCCCTCTGCTATTGAAAAAGCCTTGATAGTGAAGCTTTTGAAAGAACACTTAATTATTGAGAGCGATATGATCGCTACTTACAAGAAGCTTGCAGAGTCGTTGAGATATCCTGTGTTGAAACATCTGGCGGAAGCCTTAGCTGAAAACGAGCGAATACATCACGAGCTACTTTTGTCCCTGATAAAGAAGTATGAAGAGTAATGGTTGTCTAGCAGGCATGTTTTTCTAAAACCCTTCCCTGCACTAAACAAGGCATTCACGCCCATGGCCGGCGGGGTCGAAGGCTAAATAATGAAGTATGAAGCAATGAGAGATATTGAAACGGTAAAAGCCAGGTAAACCAGCATAGTGGTTAACACTTCTTTCCCAGTCTCCGGTAGCTTCTTACCTATTAGCTTTCTAACCGGGTAGGTTACTGCTTCGCCCAGCTTCCCTGGCATTGGAATCATGAATGGAGTGTGCTCGGCGTACTTAACATAATCTCCCAGCCTACTCCTCAGCCCAGCCTCCTCGAGCAACGCCGCCCCTATGATGATTAGCGTGGAGAGAAGCCACGGCAGTCCGGGCGCAGGCGGGGACCAGCCTCTCCCAGGCTCAGCCGTGCTGGCGAGGTATAGGAGTCCGTAACTCCATATTATGAACCCTAGGTACATCGGGTGTCTAGAGAGTTTGTAAACACCCTCGGTGCTCAAGGCTTTTCCCCTCAACCTATCGCTGACCCATGTGTAGGTGGCTAGGATGAACAGTGTTAGCCCGGTGATCATGAGAGCGAAGCATATTGGGATTGAAAAGTCCCCGGTGAACCCTGGGATAACTAGTTCGGCTACCCTGGTTATCGCGGTGTTCGCAATCCACGCTGGCAGGAATGTTATTAAGCCGAGCCTTGTGAGAACATCGGAATCCGTGAATGGAAGCCAGAGAAGCCTCAGGGCTCCTACGCCGGCTAGGAAGAACATTGTGAAGGCGAAGTACCCTATGGTTGGAAGGTAAATCGCTAGCGAGCCGAGGATGGATAGCCTGGTCTTCTTCAACAGGAACCCAGCGGTCGTGATCGAGAGGATAACCGCTAGCCCCACATAACCGGCGAGCCTGAACAATGCCTCCAGCTCCTGACACCTCGGGAAATCTGACAGGAGGACGCAGTCCGGGATGAATCCCAGCATCCACGCGTTAACAATCCTGACAACCTCTATAGACGCGTAGGCAAGGGCCGTGGAGAACGCTACTGCGAATACTAGGGATGCTATGAGCTCACGCTTAGCCAAGCAGACACCGGAAATGATATGAAAGGACTAATTAATATGCTTTACCGTGGGCTAGGGCCTTAAAACCTACCTCGTCTTAGACCCATACTTCAAGGTCCACTTGAGCTTTCTCGGATCCCTCTTCATGTTGTAGTTTTTAAAACACTTCCTGCTACAGAACCACATTATTGTCCCATTGTTTAAAACATACATTAACCCTGTCCCCGGCTCAAGATCGCTCCCGCAAAACACGCATTTAGCAAGCCTCGCCATATCCTCCACCGTGCTTGAGCACTAGCTAACTCTCGTTAATGTGTTAACAAGGTTTTTAAATTTTCCCAGGCAACACTTATAAGGATAAATAACATGTGTATAGGGAAATAGGTGAATGATTTGAGCAGTGAGCAGGGTTCGGAGAGAATAATTGTGGAGCCGCCGAAGATCAACATTGTCGAGGAGCTGGGCTTTCCGGCGGAGGTTATTCAAATAATAGGTAGAACCGGCGTTTCCGGGGAGATCATCCAGGTTAGGGTAAGAGTTCTTGAGGGAAGGGATAAGGGTAGGATTATAACTAGGAACGTGAAAGGACCTGTCAGAATAGGAGACATCGTTATTCTCAGGGAGACTGAGAGAGAGGCTAGGAAACTTTCAACGAAGCGTTAGCGAGGAATACGAGGAATATTGTTTTAAAGGAAAAAAGAATAATAATCCTCTATTCTTAACCGCTCTTAGCCCTAAGCTCTTGGACAGCCTTGACTATCTCCTCAACCATCGACTTGGCTTCGCCGACGTCCACGATCGCAGCGCTTGAAGCCGCTACCTCAATGCCTGCTGCCTCGCCAAGCTTTTGCTTGCTTGGAACGTAGACGTAGGGTATCTTCTTCTCATCGCACAGCAGTGGCAGATGGGCAACGATCTCCGGTGGGTCAACATCCTCGGCTATTACTACAAGCCTTGCCTGCCCTCTCTCAACAGCTTTCGTGGTCTCGTTAGTGCCCTTCTTGATCTTGCCACCGGTTTCCCTGACTTTTTTCACGGCCTCGTAGACCTTCTCCGCCAGCTCAGGCGGTACTTCGAACTTAACATAGAATGGTTTAGGCATACTTCATCCTCCTCCCTATTGGTCGTCCATACTAGGGGTTAAACGCTATCGCGTCTTATAAATATTGTGGATTAATTAGCGAGAAGGGAGAGCTAGTCGTGAGCGTAAACCGCAACTACCGAGTCCTCTAAAACCTTCTCGATCCTTGCGAAACCAATCCTATATAACTGTATTATGGAGCCCTCCTTCTCGCTCAGAATTCTCTTCTCCGCCAGCAAGGTTTTCCTGGCGAGCCTCATGCCCTCGGGGATTAAGAGCTCTAAGGCAACCTTCTCATCGTCTTTAACCCATTGAATTATTTGGAGACCATGCTTCCTAGCCTCCTCCTGCTCCCTGCTGTGCAACCGGGCTGTGACAACAGGTTTCCCACCCTTCAGGGATGCACCGGTCACCTGGAAGTTGCCAACCCCCATTAACCTGAACAATCCTTCCCCGCTCCTCGGGAGATCCTTGGATGATACATACACAACTGACCCCCTGCCGATCTTGTAGGTGTAGTAGGTTTTCCTTGACGGGTGGACCGGTATGCTGGCTTCAACATCCTCTGGAACATCCTCCAGGATTACCTCGACAGGGTCTTCAACAGCCATGTAGCGGTTGGCCATCGGGTCAACGATCACCCTGTTGATCGCCGAGAGGTTTGCATAGCTTATTTTAGCGTCAACAGGCTTTATCCCCACATCCTTAATTATCCTCCATAAGCATTCCCTCGTAATACCCCTCCTCCTCAGCCCGGAGAGCGTGCCAAGCCTCGGGTCCGAGTATGCTTCGACACCGGACTCCTTTATCATCTTCCTCATCTTTGACTTGCTCAGTATGACTCCTTCCAGGGATAGCCTGCCGAAGTGGATTGTCTCAGGATACTTCCAGCCCATGTGGTCGTACAGGTATTTCTGCTTAACAGTGTTTGAAACATGCTCCTTAGCCCTCAGAATATGTGTGACGCCCATTAAGTAGTCGTCAACGCCTGCCGCGAAGTTGTAGGTAGGCCACACGATGTACTTTTCCCCTACAACGGGGTGGGGTGTTCTTGAAGTATCTATAATCCTGAAGGCAACCCAGTCCCTCACGCTGGGGTCTGGGTGTTGCAGGTCGGTTTTGACTCTGACAACAGCCTCGCCCTCCCCATAGTGTCCTGAGAGCATCTTGTCGAACTCTTCAAGCTGAGTCTCAACAGGGAGCTCCCTGTGAGGGCACGCCCTCCCCTCCTTCCTCCATGCTTTAAACTCTTTCTCACCGCACTTGTCAACGTATGCTCCACCCTTCTCTATCAGCTTCTTAGCTGTCTCGTAGAACAAGGGTATTCTCAAGCTTTGAATATACTCCTCGCTCCACTTAACCCCCAGCCATTCTAAATCCTGCTTTATCATTTGATAAGCCTCTGGATAAGGGGACTTGGTCCTTGGGTCGGTGTCCTCGAATCTTAGAACCATCCTCCCCTTATACATTACGGCATACCAGTAGCTCAGCAGTGCAGGCCTCGCATTACCCAGGTGGATCGTATAGTCCGGGTTAGGGGCGAACCTTGTTACAACGGCCCCCTCCACCGCGTTTGGTAGCGGCGGAAGCTCCTTCTCCCTGACCTCTTTCTTCTCCTCGAGTAGCTCCGGCCAGTTACTCCTCACTATTTCAAGTTGCTTCTCGAGCGGTAGCTTGTTAACCTCCTCGACAATGCTTCTTATGACGTCGATGTATTCCCGCAGGACACTTCTAATCTCAGGGAGCTCTCCGATTATCTTGGAGGTAACAGCTTTCAAATCGGCTTTACCATTGTATTTCACAGCATTCAACAAGGCGTGCTTAAACCCTACTTCACGCACTTTTTCCAATAACGACTTCTCTAGGCCGCTCACCGGTAAACACCATTATGACTTTTTCAGGCTTCTCCCAGGTTAAATCTATAACAGCTAGTAATATACCTTTCAACGGGGCCTTGATCACCCTGACCTCTTTCTTATTGGTGATGATGTACCCTATTTTCTCATGGGGCTCCACGGCATCGCCTTCTCTTTTCGAGACAGCAATCGTTGACCCCGAGGCTTCGAGCAGATACAGCTTTTCTCCTTTCTCAATGAGGAACCCTTTGTAATAACCTCCCTCCTCCCTGTGCACTATTATCACGTCCCTCGTGAAGCAGGGCTTCTCCAAGTCCATGTATTCTACAAGCTTTTCGAACGGGGTGTTTACGAACGTTTTAACACACTCTCCCATGCCAGCGTTTTTCGCAAAAGCAATGTAGACGTCGTTGCCTTTGAAGCATATTGACCTAACGGAATCTAAACCGTTCTCAACGTAGGCCTCGGGGAAGAAGTAGTTGCTCATTTCCTAAGCATCTCCAAGTATTTGTCGAGGCTGAAGCCTCGGGAGGACACGTAGTTTCTTAAAACCGGTCCAACAACCACAGGGGTCCTCCTGAGATCCCCTAGCTTCTCGGCCCCTACCAGGAACATCACAGTCTTCATTGATTCAACGTATTCGGCAACGAACCTTGAGGCTGATTCAAAACCTTCTTTCAAAAGCCGGGTTAAAACCGGCTTGGCAAAACCAGCCATGTCAGCACCGATTGCCAGTGATTTAACAGCTCTTAAACCATCCCAAACTCCTCCTGAAGCAATAATTGTTGAACCCGGGCTTGCCAAGCGTGTCTCGATAATGGAGACCGGGGTGGGTATACCCCATTCCCCTATAACCTGTGCGACGTGTTTCCTTACATCGTCCGCGGTCCTGTACATTTCAACCTTCACCCAGCTTGTCCCGCAGGCCCCTGCTACGTCGAATATCTTGACCCCTGTCTCAGCCGTGATCTTCCTGACAACCTCGTAGGAGAGGCCGTTTCCAACCTCCTTGACCAAGATTGGAACACCCACTTCCCTCGCCACCTCTCTTAGAACACTGAGTGTTTCAAGCGAGAAATCGGTATCCCCCTCCGGCTGTATAGCCTCCTGGGCTGGGTTTAAGTGGACGGCGAGAGCGTCGGCTCTCACAGAGTCAACCAATTGTTTAACCTCCTGGACGCCGAGGGTTTTAAGAGTGTTAAACCCTATGTTCCCTATTAACGGGATGTTGGGCGCAGTGTCGCGCGCGACCCTGTAGGTTTCGACTACTTCCCTGTTGAAATTACTGGTTAGGATTGGCCTCTGGCTTCCAAGCCCCAGCGCTATTCCGTGTTGACTAGCTATTTGAGCAAGCCTCCTGTTAACGTCAAGGGTTTCACGGGCTCCCCCGGTTATCCCGGTTATCATTACTGGTGCTTTAAGCTCGTAGCCCAGGAACCTTGTGGAGGTGTCAACGTCATCTCTCCGGAACCCAGGGATTGCCTGGTGGATCAGGATTATGTCTCTGAAATACTCTTCGCACTTGTCCTTGAAGTCGACGTCACGGTTTACAACTATCTCCAGGTGCTGTATCTTCCTCCAGTAAATATCTCTCAACACCTACACCTTTAACATGAAGATTTAGTTCACCAGGAAATATAAAACTAGCCAAAACACCGGGTTCGAGAACGTGCTCCGTAAAGGGGTGTTTAGAACCCTGAGTTTCAAACTACTGTGTTGAAAACCTTATGGACGCGTATCCTACCACGTGTGACTTATCGCCCGAGACATCCCCGCTTGTCGCATACTTCAACAACTCGGCCCTCGCGCCCCCTCCTCCAGCGAGCTTAGCGTACTCTATTAAAACCATGATACCGCCCGGACCGCAGACTGATACGTCCTCCCTAAGCAAAGTGTTGTAGAAGCCTACCGAGTCAAGCTTGAGTATCATGGATACCGCCTCCCTATCCTTCCTCACCGTTACATCATGAGGGTCATAATGGTTGAAATCGCTGCTCGCGACAATGATTATGTCTCTTTTCAATGAGGAAGCTGCATCAAGCAGTGATTTAGCAACTTCTCTTGCAACATCCGGCGTGTGCAACCCCATTACCACGGGCAGTATTCTAACCTTACCCCCGTAGATGTACTGGATGAATGGGAGCTGGACTTCCACGGAGTGCTCCTCAAGATGCGCGTACTCGTCAAGCTCTGCTATACTGCTCTTATCCGCGAGGGCTTTCGCAAGCTCGGAGTCTACTTCGAGAAGCCCGAGAGGAGTCTCCCACACGCCGCCAGGGTACACTGAGACGAGCGCCCCGTAACCTGTATGGTTCGTGCCAATAACCACTACTGTTTCTGGAACACCGTCGAGAGCCATTTGATAGTAAGTATGGGCTGCTACAGGGCCGCTGTAAACATAGCCAGCATGGGGTGCAACGTAGCCTATCGTCCCCCTTCTTCTAGAAGGAGAGGTCTCGGGGAGTTTACCGGGGCCTATTTTATGGGTGAAAGACCATTTGATAAGGGCTTCGAGCTCATGCTTGTCGTCGGGATAAAAATACCCTGCTACAGCCGGGTGCCTCCTCTTCAATACTTCACCCCTACACCTCGGCCTCGAACTCAGTGGGCTGTTCTGGAAGATCCCCGTTCGGCGGTATGGCTCCGCGCTCCCTGAGAACCTGCCTCGTCAATATCCAGTATAGCAGTGCTAGGCTCTTCCTGCCCTTGTTGTTGCCGGGGATGACGAGGTCTATGAAATCCGTCTTGTTATCGGTGTCGGCAAAGGACACTATTGGTAAGCCTATTTCAGCAGCCTCCTTCAAAGCCTGCGCGTCAGCCCTGGGATCCGTGAGCAGGACGATGTCGGGTTCATAGTACCATTTAAGGCTTGGGTTTGTGAAGGTTCCTGGTAGGAACCTACCGGTGAATGTTTTACAACCAATGTACTGGCACATCTTGCTAACAGGCTTCTTACCGTACTGTCTAACCGAGACAACCGCTATCTTAGCGGGCTCGTACCTCGCCAGGAACTTGCCAGCTATTCTCAGCCTGTCATCTATCTTCCTCACATCGAGTATGTATAAACCATCGCTCCTAACTCTGTAGACGAAGGGCTCCATGAACTTCGTGCATATGTGGGTGCCTATGTGAACGCCCGCTGACAAGTACTTGTCCACTGGAACCAGTAGCTCTATAACCTTCTCTCCCGGCCTCGGTGTAACGGGTTGTTCGTTCAAACCACCTATATCCTCGGTCTCGAACACGCTTCTCACCTCACGAGATCTTGGGGAATTGTAAAACCTCTTTTGAAACATCTACATACGATAAAAACATTCTCCTGCAACAATATCTTTTAACCCCTAGATCATCTAAAACCTTACCTGGTTGCTCGCCAGCCTTAACCCTCTTCTCATACTCCTCCCATAAGTGACCAATAGGGGCGCCGCATGTGAAGCATCTAACAGGGAAAAGCATACTGTACACCTACCTGTAGCTCTTCTGCCACCTTCTCCTGGCGCTGTACCTTCCCCACTTCTCCGACTCGGTCCTCCTGGGGTCGCCGCTCAACATGTGCCTGTCATACTCAATGAATATTTTCTTTACCTCTTCATCATTGTTAACATACTCTAGCAGACCCCTTGCTATAGCTGTTCTAGCAGCCTCTGCCTGGCTCATGACGCCGCCTCCCCTCACCTCTACTTTGATGTCAACCTTCCTCCACAGGTCGCCGACGAGCATTAAAGGCTCCATCATCTTGACCCTTGCCAGCTCCACTGGGAATATTTCGAGCGGTATGCCGTTGATCCAAACCCTCCCTATCCCCGGCTTGACGACTGCTTTAGCAATGCTTGTCTTCCTCTTGCCTGAGGCTACGACGATTTTATACTTCTCGACAACTGTTTCACTCATTCAAACCACCCTTCCAGCCCAGCGCGGTTGCTACCTCGCCCACGTAAACAAAGCCTCTCTTAAGCCTGGAGGCATCGGCCTCCTTAAACCTCACGAACTCCTTCCCCTTCAAGCTTTCAGGGGTTCCAACGAATATTCTCAGCCTCTTCAATGCCTCCCTCCCCTTGGGCTGGGTGTAGGGTAGCATTCTCTTGACCGCTCTCTTCATTATCGTGACCGGGGATCTCGGTCTCTTAATCCCGGATTTCTCCGGGTTGCGGTGGGTTTTAGCTTTCAAAATGTTCTTGTATCCTTCGATAACCCTGTTTCTCTCGCCGCTTAGAACAGCTTTCTCAGAGTTGACTATGATTACCTTGTATCCTTCAAGCAGTTTCTTAGCAACGATGCTAGCCATTCTCCCGAGGACCTGGTTTGAAGCATCAACATACAGTATTTTCTCATCGCTCACGGTCTCACCCTATGATTTTAACGTTAGACCCCTTAGGGTTCTCCCTAACCAGCTCGGTCAGGCTAAGCACTCTGCAGCCTGCCTTCAACAATTGCTCATAGGCTGTTTTAGAGAAGCTGTATGCCGCTACAGTTATCTTGTGGTCTATTCTCCCGGAGCCCAGTACTTTGCCTGGGACAACCACGACATCCCCTTCCACGGTGTATCTGTTTAAACGGCTCAGGTTTACTGCTCGACGCCTCCTAGTCGGCTTAGCCAGCTCCTCGGCAATCCTTGCCCATATGGGGGCGTCGTGGATTTTAGATGCTTTTTCAAGCTCCCTAATAGTTTTCCTCAAGACTACGCTTGTCTTCTTCAACTCCATCATGCTTAAACACCCTTCTCTCTCAGCGTTTCAACGAAATCGTCAAGCTTTTTCTCAAGTATTCTAACAGACTCTAATAAAACATTTCTAGCTGATAAAGCACCGGTTAACTCGAGGGTTAGGATGAACTCATCCTCCTCATGGCTTACCTTGACGGCTCCTGAGGGGCATAGGTTTTCACAGAGCTTGCACATGGTACAGTCCAGTAGCTTGTCGCTCCTTACCTTTACCTCTCCAGATTGGAAGGCGAAGACTTCTTTCGGGCAGGCTTCAACACACTTGAGGCATTCTTCTCCTCTGCAAAGCCCCTGGTTTACAAGTATGTTTGGAACATACTTGTGCGCTGCAACGGAGACGGGGCTCCACTTAATATGCTCCTTGCCTCTTCCAAGCCTAGCGTAGGCTTCCAGCTTTACTTTCTGATGCTTTATCAGCTTAACTATCGGGATCTTCCCGAAGCTGGGCTTGACGTCTGGATCGCTTGACACTAGATTGTCGCTGTATAGTGTTACCGCTTCATCCCCGCCCTCGCCCTCTAGGCTGAGGCGGACGAAGCAGTCCTCCGAGAACAACCCTTTCTCACCAGCCTCCCGGCACTCCTCGGGGGTTTTGTACTTCCACAATGCCTCGTCGCTCGTCAGCGGGATCAACCCTAGCCTGTGTGCAAGATATTCATCGTAAAAGACCGATGAGTTCTCCATGAACGCGACGTAGTCGATAGCCATTGTGGGTACTTCGGATATTATTACCCTCCTTATAGAGTTTAGGAGGTGGAGGCTGATTCCCTTGATCCTTAACCTGGTGAGCAATGGTTTCTGCTCCAAAACCTCTATCTTCAAGTCGGACACACCTGTGGATTAGACCCTCCTTCCTCTCCTACCGCCCGGACGCCTCGTTGTGTCGTGCGGTATTGGCGTTACATCTTCGATCCTGCCTATTATGAACCCCGCCCTAGCCAGGGCTCTGATGGCTGCCTGTGCTCCGGGGCCAGGAGTCTTGGAGCCGTGTCCCCCTGGAGCCCTCACCTTTATGTGTATAGCGGTTACGCCTTTATCCATGGCCTCGTAGGCTGCTTTAGAAGCAGCAATCATTGCTGCGTAAGGGCTGGGCTTCTCCCTGTCGGCTTTAACAACCATTCCGCCGCTGAACCTGCTGACGGTTTCAGCCCCGCTTAAATCCGTGATGTGTATAATAGTGTTGTTCAAGCTGCTGTAAATATGTGCTACTCCCCATTTCAACTCTCTAGCAGAGAACGCCATCAAGCACCACCCTGTTGAACCTGTTGAATAGGCTTCTCCTTAAAAGGACTGAAGGGAGCGTAGTCGACAAGGGGTTCCTCCTCGACGGATACGATGTAGCCGGGTGATGTAATCCTTCTCCCGGCAACAGCTATGTGGCCGTGAACAATGAGTTGCCTAGCCTGGTAAATAGTGTTCGCCAATCCTTTCTTGTAAACAATCGTTTGAAGCCTCCTCTCGAGAAGATCTTCAACCTTAAGGTTTAAAGCATCCTCCAGCCTCGAGCCCTCCTTGAGCAATCCTAGTTTAACCAGCTTGCTTATCAGAATCTTCCCCTCTACCTCTCTGATCTCGGCCGGCTCGCCTAGCAGTGAGCGTGCCCTGTGCCTGAAATAGCGGATCATTGAGGAAGCTCTCCACAACTCCTTCTTATTCCTCAAACCGTATTGGCCTAAAAGCTTGGTTTCATATATTAAAATATCCTTTCTCCAAGGATGTCTTGGACCACTCCACTTCTTCCTAGGCTTCTTTGGATCACCCATTTACATCACCCCTGCTTAGACTGTTGCTGTTGTTGCTGACCCTGTCTCTTCTTTCTAACTCCAACAGTTACTCCTAGTCTTCCAGTAGTCCTAGTCCTCTGTCCTCGCACTTTCAAGCCGAGAGCATGCCTTACTCCGCGCCAGCTCTTCACCCTCTTCTCCCTCTCGATATCCTCCTTCACATAGTATATGAGCTCGGCGCCGACCAAGTGGAGGTCCTTCCCCGAAGCATAATCCTTCCTCCTGTTGAACATCCAGGATGGCAGTCCATAGGAGCTCGGGTTTTTCACTAGTGCTTCAATCTTCCTCACATCCTCGTCGGAGAGGTAACCGATCCTTGTGTTAGGGTCTAACCCTAGTATGCGCGTAATCGCGAGAGAGAAGGTGTAGCCTAACCCCTTAACCTCCGCTAGCCCGTATATTAGCGGGAGAGACCCGTCTATATCAGTCTCCAACACGCGTATGATCTGCCTGAAAGATTGCTGAACGCTCACTTCTCCCACCGCATAGTAAGCAGTATCCTTTAACTAACCATGTAGTAATCTGTTTTTAAGCTTATATCATATTTTAAAACTTACCCATCAAGCCCTAGGAAGCCCCTTAGGGTTAAACCATTGATTGAGCGCCGGGGGCGGGATTTGAACCCGCGCGCCCCGGAAGGGGCACTGGCTGACCGGGGAATATTCTCCAGGCCAGCCCCTTAGACCGCTCGGGCACCCCGGCACTGTTAAAAATATTAGGCAACAAGGAGCTTTAAAAATACCTTCCGGGATGGTGGTTTTAAAATACAGATTGCCCTTCTTCAAAACCCTTGTTTTAGTTTTAAAACTAGAGCTCTATCTCCATCCAAATCTCTGGTGGTACACGGATACGTATCAACTGCTTCATAACCCTCTCGTCCTCAGCAATGTATAGCAGTCTCTTGTGAATCCTCATCTCCCATTTCTCATACTTCTTCTTCCCCTCGCCATGGGGTAGTTTCAAAGTCCTTATCTTCAACTTCTTCGTGGGGAGGGGTATAGGCCCCTTCATGCCGACTCCAGTCTTCTTAACAATATCGGTTATCTTCCCTATGAAATCCTCGAGCACATCTATGTTCGTGCTCCAAATCTTTATCTTAACCATTCTCACCGTCGACATAAGCACCATCCTTTTAAGCAACCTGCTTAAAAACATAAGCGTTTTAGGGGTTTAAAAAAACCATTACTTCTTCTGCTGCTCTAAAATCTTAACATCTAATACCTGGCCAATACCTATAGTCTTGCCCATATCACGCATCGCGAATCTTCCCAGCGCCGGGAAGTCTGAGTACTTCTCTATCACCAGCGGCTTTATCGGCTTGAACTTCACGATAGCGGCATCACCCTGCTTCAGGAACTGCGGGTTCTTCTCAACCTCCTTACCGGTTCTCGGGTCGAGCTTGGCAACTATCTCCGTGATCCTGCACGCCACGCTAGCGGTGTGGACGTGGACCACTGGTGTGTAGCCAACGGTTATTGCTGTCGGATGCCACATCACGAAGATGCGGGCTGTGAACTCGTCTGACACTGTCGGCGGGTTCGTCGGATGCCCTGCTACATCTCCTCTCTTAATATCCTTGCGCTCAACGCCTCTCACGTTGAAGCCGATGTTGTCGCCCGGCTCAGCCTTCTCGATCTTCGTGTGATGTGTCTCAATGCTTCTTACCTCTCCGATCACGCCAGGCGGGTTGAATACTAGCTTGTCGCCAACCTTCAGTATCCCTGTTTCAACCCTTCCAACCGGGACTGTTCCAACACCGGAGATAGCGTAAACATCCTGGATGGGTATTCTCAAGGGCTTGTCAACAGGCTTGCTCGGAACCTCCAGCATGTCTAATGCTTCCACAAGGACTGGCCCAGTGTACCATGGCATGTTGGGGCTTCTCTCAATCAGGTTTTCACCAGTCCATGCTGAGACAGGTATGAACGGTATCTTCTCAATATTGTAGCCAAGGCTCTTCAAGAACTTGCCCAGGACCTCCTTAACCTCCTGGTACCTTTTCTCGCTGTATGGAGGCTCGGCAGCATCCATCTTGTTGATGGCAACGATCAGCTGGTTGATACCCATCGTTCTCGCGAGCAGGGCGTGCTCACGGGTCTGGCCCTCAGGGCTCATGCCAGCCTCGAACTCACCCTTCCTAGCACTCACCACTAGTATAGCAGCGTCAGCCTGGCTTGCACCGGTAATCATGTTTTTAACGAAGTCCCTGTGTCCGGGAGCATCGATAATGGTGAAGAAGTACTTCTTGGTCTCGAACTTCATGTATGATAGCGATATCGTTACTCCACGCTCACGCTCCTCCTTCATCCTGTCAAGGAGCCATGCGAACTTGAAGCTTTCCTTACCCATCTTCTTCGATTCTTCCTCGATCATTTGAATGGTTTTCTGGTCGAAGTACCCTAAACGGTAGAGTATGTGCCCAACCATGGTGCTTTTTCCATGGTCGACGTGCCCTATGATCACCAGGTTCAAATGTGGTTTTTGCGGCACAGAGCTCATTCGCACTCACCTGCTATCTTTATCATGTTCATTGAGTTTAATAAATTGAGTAAGTCTTTTTAAAATCTTTTTACAACTAACGCGCCCTCTCTGGGAAGCCTAATTGTGGACGAGGGTTAAGGCTTTATAATATAAAGTGCTTCATTGAAAAGTGGTTTGAAGCCTTGTGAGAATGGCTCCCGGGGATTGAAAAGAGGGTGGGAAACACTACCTGCTGCTTAAGGCTATTCTCTCAATTTCTTCCTTCTTCTGGATCGCGTAGCTCTTGGGGTCGTTGTTTGAAGCAGCTATTATCTCCTCTGCCAGGGCTTCCTCAATAGTGATCGGGTTGTCGAAGGCTTTCTCCCTTGCACCATCAGTTAAATGTCTAAGGGCTAGGTCAATCCTCCTCATAGGGGAAATGTCTACTGAGACGTGATATGAGATACCGCCGTACATGATCCTGGTTGTCTCCTCTCTCGGGGCTGCATTCTCGATTGCGCGGACAAGTACCTGCAACGGGTTCTGACCGGTTTTCAAATAGATGAGCTCGAAGGCTTTTTTAACAATATTGTAGGCGAGGTGCTTCTTACCCATGTTTTCTCCTGGACGCATAAGCTTGTTAATCAACCTTTCAACTATTGGCACCTCGGCTTTCCCAAACCTCCTGTGCTCATGCCTCCCGCCTGTGTGTGGAAGGATGTAGGGTTTGAGGCATATGTACTTCTTCAGGCTGGGATCCCTTACCTCGATGTTATCATAGGTCCACTTGCCGAAAAGCTTGACCTCGCTCAGCTTCACCACGTGTCCTTCACTAGCCAACGTAAACACCTGTATAACCATAAACAGTTTAACGGGCTTTTTAAAATTATTGCAGATTCACGCTTCCCCCACTAGTCTCAGAGCCTGATGATGGTTTATTAGACCATTTACTAATCAGGTTTTCCAGGAGGCATAGCCGTTGAAGCCGTCTTACCTTTTGGTCGAAAAGATATCGACGAGTCTTTTCGCCGGCGGAGAGGTTAGTCCACGCTTAATCCTCCACCTCGAGGATGGGAGGAGGTTTTACCTTGAAAACGTCTCCTACGACATCTTCGTCTCAATAAGGAGGAACCTTGAGGAAGAGGGTTTGGATGAGGAGCGATCCATGATCACCGATGTGATCGAGAGCGTTCCCGAGTTTATAGCCGCGTTGAGCAGGAATCTTAAACACGTTGTAATAGACAGCTTCAACCCTGACAAGGGGGTTTACAGCGCAACAGTGGAGTTTGTTAACGGAAAGTTTTCAACAAGGAGGAAGATGATCCCTAGCCACGCCATATACCTTGCAATAATAGCGGGTAAACCCGTCTACGTTAGCGAGGAGCTCGTGGATGAGCAGGAAAGGCTCTACAAGATTTTCGAGGAGCTCTCAAAGCTTGAGGATAGAGAAGATGATTTTGAAAAGTAGCTTTACGGCTTCAGCAAGTTAAAAGCTTAAACTACCTAACAGGCTTCTGCTTCTTACCCAGCCAGAGAGCTTTCAAAGATACCCCGTTAACCATTACCACCTTATACTTCACTCCGGGGATATCTCCTAGAGACCCTCCCATCGGGCCTCCAATACCTTCAATAACTACCTCATCGTGCTCGTCAATATAGTTGACTCCACCGTCCCACGGGACGAATGCTGTAACCACCTTGCCGTTTTTCACAAGCTGGACGCGGACACATTTTCTCAGGGCTGAGTTTGGCTTACGGGATTCTACTCCAACTTTTTCAAGAACTATTCCCCTAGCCATTGGCGCTCCTTCAAGCGGGTCCCTAATCTTGCCTTGCTGCTTAAGCATCCTGAGCTTGAAATCCCTCTGGCTCCACCTAAACTTGAGACGCTTTCTCTTCAGCTTCCTTGCCGCGTACATCCCGTATGGTGCTTTCTTGCCCGGCATGGTTTGATCCCTTAAATCTTCTTCTAGACTCAAATAGTTTCAAGTATTCTTAAATTTTATGCTATGATGAGAGAGTCGATGTTGAAGTGTCTTTTTAAAATAATCTTCGCTTTCTGAACGTTCCTGCCGTTTTTACCGATGGCGAGGCCCTTGTCCGATGGATCCACCGCCACGTAGACTACTTTCTCCCCGCCCGGTTTAGAGGTCACCTTGATCTCCTTTATCCTTGCAGGAGCAAGCGCGTACTTAACCTGCTCCTCAAGGTTGTCGCTGTAGCCGACTATTTCTATGTTCTTGTTCAAGATCTTCCTGAGTTTTTGAACAAAGAAGCCCTTGGGGCCTACGGCTTTTCCAACATCCTCGGGGTTGACCAGGAATATAACCCTGTTCTCAGACTCATCCATGATGCAGTCTCTGACGGTGGCGCCCGTGATCTCGTGTAGCAGTGCCATGTACCTAAACTCGTCAGGAGTTATCTTCACTTGACCCCTTTCCTTACTCATTACCCGATACCTCCTTGGCTAGGTCCAGGATGTTTGACTGGCCAGGGTCGATGATCACCATTGTTGAGACGCCGAAGGGTTTACCGATCAAAGCTCCCAGCTCGAAGTTTGTTCCAGGGAACTCTATGACAGGTATGTTGCTCAGCTTCGCATAGTATTTCAGGTCTCTCTTAACATGCGGTGGTGCGTTGGCCGCGATGACAGCGGCCTTGGCCTTTCCCAGCATGACGAGCTTCTTTGACTGGTTGAAACCGATCTTGAACTGGCCGGTTTTACTCAGGGTTTGAATAGCCTTAACCAGCTCCACAGTGGCAGTGCTCATTGCTCGCTCCCCTCTTTCTCCTCACTGGCTTCTGGTTTTATCAATGTTGGGAACATATAAATCTGAACCATTCCTGTTCCTACAGGAATGACTTGCCCCATTATAATATTTTCGGTAATGCCGTACAGCCTGTCCGACTCACCCATTGCGGCAGCCTCCAGGAGCTTCTGAACAGTCATCTCGAAGGTTGCCCTCGCCAGGACGCTCTGCTTCTCACCGGCTACACCCATTCTACCAACCTGCCTTATATGCCCTGTCCAAGTCATGATGTCGGCTAGCAGTATTATGTGCCTAGTGTCAACGTCCAAGCCTTGATCATCCAGGACATTCTTAATCTCCCTAATGATTGCAGCCCTAGCTGCCTCGATCCCGAGCACCCGTTCGATCTCGAACACGTTGTTGGTGTACAGCCTTTTATGGTCTATCCCTGGAATTTTCATGAGCTCTTCTAGATTGCTTCCCTCAGCTATTAGCACGTACTCGTTCCCTCTTTTCTGGATGATAACCTTCTTAATTCCTTTAACACCCTTCAGCTTGGTTGACAGGACCTTCTGCCTTATCTTCTCCGCTTTAACGTAGTCAACCTCTTCCTCGAACAATATCCTGATCACGAGCGGGTTGTCCTCGCTCCACTCAACCTCTCCAATATTTAACGACTTCAAGGTTTCAACCACTGTCTCAACAGCTATTCCCTTATCCGACAGCATCTCCTGGTCGAGCTCAATGTTCATTTCCGTGAGCTCTATGCTTACTCCCTTAGCAATGTTTTCTAGAAGCGTTGTCTCAATGGTTCTAGCTATCTCCTTAGCCTTCTCCTCATCATACTTGTGGTCATCGTCCAGGTATATCTCCGTAATAGGTGTTTCAGGCTTCTTCCTAGCATCAACGATCTCTATAAGCCTGGGGAGTCCCAGTGTGACGTTGTACTCTCTGAGACCAGCGTAGTGGAAGACTCTGAGGGTCATCTGGGTTGAGGGTTCTCCAAGGCTCTGAGCAGCGACTGTGCCAACAGCCTCGCCTGGCTCAATCATGGAGGACCTGTACCTTCTAATCACCTCGGATATTATTGCCTCAACCTCGTTCTCGTAGAGCTCTGTCTTATTCGTCAACTCGATGAGCTTGTCTCTAACCTCGTTGTACACCTGGGGGCTCACGTATCCTTCAAGCTTCTCCTTCAGTATTTTCTCGATCTCGCTCTTGGAAAGGGCTTTTAAGGAGCTCACAGCTTCCACCCCACTACCTTCTCAATCACCCTGTTAACATTCACTGCTTTCCCGTGATCGCTTCTCATCGGGTCGACGCCGTCTTCACCATATACTAATTGGACAAGCTCTCCAGAAGTAGCTCTCACCGTCCCATCATACTCTACCCTCAGGTCCTGCAACGCGTTTATCAGCCTCCTCTGCATGTACCCTGACTGGCTTGTTCTGACAGCTGTGTCTATCAAGCCTTCTCTTCCAGCAGCAGCGTGGAAGAACATTTCAAGGGCTTCAAGCCCGTTGACAAACCCGTTGGCTATGAAGCCTCTTGCCTCAGGCCCTATATCTTTCGGCTTGAAGTGTGGTAGCGACCTGTACAGGTAGCCTCTTGAAAGCCTCTTACCCCTTACTGTTTGCTGGCCTAGCAGGGCAGCCATCTGCGTGAGGTTGACAGGGTTGCCTCTCGCGCCGGTCCTAGCCATGATGACCACGGGGTTTGTGAGCGTGAAGTATGGTGTTATAGTGTCTGCGACATCGTCAAGCAACCTCTTCGACAGCAAGTCCACTATTTCATCCTCCAAAGTCTCCTCCGGTGTTTTACCAGGCCTCGGGGTGAGCTTACCCTGCTGGTAAACCTTTATCAACTCCTCCACACGGCTCTTCTTCTCCAGGATGATCTGCCTTATCCTCTCCCTAGCAGGCTCCGGCAGGGATAGGTGTGAGTAACCCATGGTGAGCCCGTATTTCTCACTGGCTCGTAGGAACATCTTGTATACTTTATCCTTGAACAACCTCCCTATGTCTTCACCGTACTCTTTTATCAACCAGTGGACAAGGCTTTCAGGCTCCTCCCTTCCAATGCTTGCCTTGTCCAGCACACCTTCAAGGAGAACGCCTTTCTTAATGATCACGATGCTGTCGTGCGGGCAGTCCTCGTCAACACATCTTAGGGCTGAAGCCCCGGCTAGCTTGGAGTTCCTCTTATAGTTTAAGTCTTTAGGCAGGAAGACCGAGACCAGTTGCTTCCCGGTCCAGTACTCCTTCGGCTTCAGAATCGCCGGCTCCGGTATTGCCTCGTAATAGCCTGCAACCCCAAGTAGCTCGGCAACCTCCTCCTTTCTCAGGATTGTTGACTTGCTCGTTAAGACGAAGGCACCGCTGATATAGTCTTGGAGACCTCCTATTATCGGGCCGCCGTACCTGGGTGTCAGAATGTGCTTCTCAACAAGCATTAGAAGCCTTGCCTCAGCCCTTGCCTCCTCGCTCTGCGGGACGTGAAGGTTCATCTCGTCCCCGTCGAAGTCAGCGTTGTAGGGTGGGCATACGAGAACGTTCAACCTCAACGTCTTATACGGGAGAACCCTTACCACGTGCGCCATCACCGATATCCTGTGCAACGATGGCTGCCTGTTGAACAATACTATGTCTCCGTCAAGCAGGTGTCTCTCAACAATGTATCCCGGGGCGAGGGATTCCGCGGCGGCTTTCCTGTCAACGTATTTCAGGCTTATCTTCCTGCCATCCGGCCTTACAACGTAGTTTGCGCCAGGCCACTTATCAGGCCCGTTTAAAACCAGCTTTCGCATCTCCTCAATATTCCATGGTGTAACCCTCTCAGGTATTGTCAATATCTTCGCCACAACCTCTGGGACTCCTACCTCGTTAATGCTTAGGTTGGGGTCTGGGCTGACCACGGTTCTAGCGGAGAAGTCAACCCTTTTGCCTCTTAGGTTTCCACGGAACCTGCCCTCCTTGCCCTTCAACCTCTGGGCAATGCCTTTCAAGGTCTTACCGCTTCTGTGCTTCGCCACAGGTATGCCTGGGGCTTCGTTGTCGAAGTATGTTGTGATATGGTATTGTAGAAGCTCCCATTCATCCTCCACTATCGCGCTCGGCGCCCCGCTCTCCACATGCTCCTTCAACCTCGTGTTAACCCTTATAATGTCGACAAGCTTGTGTGTCAGGTCGTCCTCGCTCCTAATACCTGTTTCCAGCAGTACTGAAGGACGCACTGTTCGCGGAGGCACCGGCAAGACTGTTAGAACCATCCACTCAGGCCTCGCCTCCTCAGGGTTCCCGCCTAGAAGCCTTACATCCTCATCCGGAATCTTCTCCAGCCTCACCCTGATGTCCGTGGGCCACAGCTTCTCCAGCCCTGTCTCCTTCTGCTCGTAGAAGGAGTGCGGCTTATCCAGCTTGTACCTGTACTGTTTCGCCCCGCAATGAGGGCACTTCACCGCAACGCTTGCCTTCCTCTTAACGTACTCGTAGAATCGTTTAAGCAGGTAGATCAGGTTGAGCTCTTCAAGCTCCCTCATCAATGCCAGGTATTCCTGCCTCTCATTCTCAGGTATTTTAATCCTGCCGCATTCCCTGCAGGTCGCTTTCAAATACATTAATATGTGCTTAGCGAATCCCGCGTGGATAACGGGTTTCGTAAGCTCTATGTGTCCGAAGTGCCCGGGGCACGAGTCCCTGGTGTTTCCGCAAACCGGGCATGTCTCCCCTGGCTCAATGGCTCCAAGCCTCTTATCCATTACTCCCCCGTCTATGGGGGCTCCATCGTTATCGTAAACGTCTGAGGTTATGATCTGTGTGACGCTCAGCTTCCTAATCTCCTCCGGTGAGAGGAGGCCGAACCTTATCTCTGAAACCCTGTTAACCATTCCATCACACCTCCTTCCTCACGTCCTTGACAACAAGCCTCGGCTTAACCCCGAAGCTCATCAGCTCCTGGAGCAGGAGTTTGAACGCGTAGGATATTTCAACAGGTTTCAGAGAACCCTTCTCCTTATGTATTGGACACAGGTATTTACCCTTGTTCCTATCATACCATCCAATATGCCCACAGATCTCGCAGACGTAGACCCTGGTTATGTCGCTCCTGTCGAGGATAGTTTCTCTTAGAAGCAGGGAGGTACCGTGTCCTACTAGGCAGTCAACCTCCATCTCACCCCATCTCAGCCCGCCGGCTCTTGAGCGGCCCTCGGTTGGTTGCCTGGTTAGTATTTGAACAGGGCCTCTTGCCCTGGCGTGGACTTTGTCGCTGACCATGTGGTGAAGCTTCTGATAGTAGACTATGCCGATGAACACCGGGGATTCAATCATCTCGCCAGTCCTACCATCATACATTACCTCCTCTCCCGTGGGTAGGTAGCGGTGCCTCTTCAACACTATTTCAAGCTCTTTAACAGGGGTTTTATGGAATGGTGTAGCGTCTACAACCCTCCCCTCCAGGGCAGCGACTTTCCCGGCTATGCTTTCAATCAACTGGCCAACTGTCATACGGCTTGGGAAGGCGTGCGGGTTTATGACGAGGTCTGGGACAACTCCTTCCTCTGTGAAAGGCATGTCGTACTGTGGAACCAGTAGTCCCAGCACTCCTTTCTGACCATGTCTCGAAGCAAACTTGTCCCCAAGCTCGGGAATCCTTAGATCTCTCACGCGTACTTTGACAAGCTTGTTTCCCTCACTATCGGTTGTTATGAGGACGGTGTCGACAACGCCTTTCTCCTCATGCCTCATGACCACGCTGGTATCCTGCTTCGTCAGCCCGGCTCCAAGCATGTACTCCTGGGCTCCAAGGAATCTTGGAGGACTTATCTTCCCTACGAGGACATCGCCGCCTGCGACCTGGGTCTCAGGGGCTACGATACCATCCTCCTCCAGCTTCTCATATGCCCTTAGCCCTCTGTATCCTCTAATGTTGGTTGGAGGTATAACTATCTCGTCCTGCTGACCACCCATGTACTTGTATTCAACCGTTGAGTAGAGCCTGAAGAACGTGCTTCTCGCAAGCCCCCTGTCAGCACTGCTCTTGTTCATGATGAGCGCGTCCTCAATATTGTACCCTGTGAACGTTAACACTGCTACTACCATGTTCTGCCCTGCGGGGCGCTCATTATACCCTATAACCTCCATCGAGCGAGTCTGCACAAGCGGTTTCTGCGGGTAGTGGAGGAAGTGCCCCCTTGTATCCATTCTCTTCTGGAAGTTCGCGGAGTAGAGTCCCAGGCTCTGCTTAGCCATTGCAGCCTGGTACATGTTTCTCGGGCTCTGGTTGTGCTCGGGATAGGGGATTATCGATGCTGTTATGCCGAGTATAGCCGGTATCCAGATCTCGACATGCGTGTGCTCCGGCGTGATATTGTCGATTGAGAGAGCGATGTAAGCGTTCTCCTCCTCGTCAGGATCCAGGTACTCTATAATCCCCTTGTTCACAAGGTCTTCGAAGCTTATCTCACCCTTTCTAAGCTTCTCCAGGTGGGTGCGTGTGAGTTTAACCTCTCCCTTCTCAACAACCAGCAGGGGCCTCCTAATCCTGCCCGGGTCTGTGTTCACATAGACTTCGTCGAGATACTCTGTTTTAATATGGGCTATGTTAACCTCGGTGCTGAGCTTGCCCTGTCTCCTCATCTTCCTTAGCTCTTTGACAAGCTCCTCCCCGTTTGGATGGTAGCCGATCAACCTCCCGTTAAGGTATACCTTGCTCCAGCCTCCGTACTCGCTGGGTAGTTCGCCGTATTTTCTAACAGCTTCCTTCACCTCGTCCAGTATACCCTTCACTGTCTTACCGGTTGCCTTGTCGGTTATCGTTATCAAAGGCTTAACCTGGTGCTTGTAGAGTATGGGCTCTACCTCTGACTCGGGGATACCCACGCTGACGTTAACCATTAAAGCAAGGTTTTTAACGAGACCGATGTTAGCTCCTTCAGGTGTTTCAAACGGGCACATCCTGCCCCATTGAGTCCCGTGGAGCTCTCTGGCCTCGAAGTGGGGTTGACCTCTCGAAAGCGGTGACACAACCCTTCTTAAATGGCTTAGAGTGCTGAGCATGTTGGTCCTGTCAAGTAGCTGGCTGACGCCTGTTTTACCGCCGGGCCAGTTCCCAGTTGCCATTGCGTGGAGAATCCTATCGGTTATCACGCTGGGTTTTATAACCATTTTGAGATCTAGTCTCCTGTTCTTCGCCAGGTACTTCTCAGCGCTTTCTTTCAAATCCCGGGTGAAAGCCAGTAGTGCAGTTCTTAGGAGGACGGAGAGGAGGTCTCCAGCCAGCTTAAGCCTCTTATTCCTGTAATGGTCCTTGTCATCCGGCTCCCTGAACCCTAGGTGGAGCTCGATTATTCTAGAAATCATCTGCCCGATGAAAACAGCCTTCTTAATCCTTGTCTCAGGGCTTGGATCAGTCCCTATGTGCGGGAGGAGGTTTTCATCCAGTGCTCTCTGCGCTCTCCTTATTCTCTCCTCCCTAGGCCTGCCTATCGCTATTCTTGAGCCTATGTAGTCTAAAGCTTCCTCAATCTCCTTCTCCTTTATCTCCCTTAGTACTCGCTCCTCCTCCTCGGGGGAGAGTCCCTCGGGGATAGGCTCTCTCGGAAAGATCTTCGAAACCTCCTGTATCGAGGGGAACAGGTGTAGCTGAATATCTGAGTTGAGGCTGACAGCGTAGAGGATTTCATCCTCTCCAACCAGCCCCAGAGCCTTCATCAACACGATCACGGGTATTTTATGCCCCTGGAAGTTAGCGTAGAATGTTCCATCCTTCCTCCGCTCTATGACGAGCTGGGATCTCTTGCCTTTTGAAACACTTATTATCTTAGCTAAATGAGTGTAGGACGACCCCTCCGGCGCCACGTCCGTGATAATGTTGTTGCTCGCCAGGTCTTCCTGAGCAACCAGCACCTTCTCGCTACCGTTTATTATGAAGTAGCCGCCGGGATCCTTCGGGTCCTCCCCGATAGATGTTAACTCCTCAGGAGTCATCTTGCTCAACGGGTCGATACTGGATTTCAGCATCACCGGTAGATCCATCAGCTTTAACTCCTGCTCCTTAGACCTCCCGGTTTCATCAACATACTTTATCCTAACCATTACGGGAGCAGCGTAAGTGAGGTTTCTCAGCCTACACTCCATCGGCGTCTTCTCCTCAGGTATCCCTTCAAGAGTTATCCACTTCGGCTCCTCAATGCGGTAGTCGACAATAGTGATCTTCACGTCCTCGGTGATAGGGATTTCCTTAAACTCCTTCAACATCTCCGGCAGGAGCTCGCGGATAAACCTGTCGTAACTGTCAAGGTGCTGTCTTACAAGCCCTTTCTCCTCGAAATACTTCTTCATAACGAGCCATAGATCTTCAACTGTTAACTGGGCTGCCATGGGCCTCAAGCCTCCGTTTTCTTGGTAACATCAACGACTACATACCTGTATGCTATTGAAGTCCCAGCGGTAGGGCTCTTCCTATATATCCTTATGATATCCCCCGGCTTAGCACCGATCGCCTTGACAACGGGGTCGTCGATGGAGATCCAGGGGAGTTGCCAAGGATGGAGTCCAAGCCTTTTCAAAACCTCAGCGGCTTCCTTAGGGTCGAGAACTTCATGCTTTGGCACTAGCTCGTGTTCCAGAATATTAATTCTCTTCTTCATGATAAGCACCTTAAACAGGGCGAGCTAATCATGCTCTCCTTGGTTTAACAAGTTTAGACGGATTTTTAAAAATATCGCTTTAACTCCCTATAAATATGTCTCTTTAATGGGAAAGAAGTGGACCGGCCGGGAGTTGAACCCGGGACCTCTCGGATGCCAACCGAGCGCTCTTCCAGGCTGAGCTACCGGCCCGTCAAAACTTAGATAAGTTTTTACCAGGTTTATAAGGTTTAACCACTCCCTTCCTCCTTCTTGAGCGTGACAGGGGTTTTAATCCAGACATCCAGCTGTGGGAACGGTATTGAAACCCCTGCCTGGTCTAGCGATTTCTTAATCTTCCACAACAGGTCTTTCGTGACAGGGTAGACGAGTGTTCTCGGCACCCATACCCTGACGGTGATGACCACTCCGCTGTCTCCGAGCTTTGACACGAAGATGTCTGGGGCAGGGTCGGCTAACACGTAGGGGTGATTATCCACAGCATCCTTTATCACACTGTAGGCTTTCTCAGCATCCTCGCTGTAAGCTATTGAAACCGTGAACTCAAGCCTTCTCGCAACTGCTTTACTGTAGTTTTGAATAACGGTTGATAGGAGCTGGCTGTTAGGCATGGTTACCAGTACTCCGTCGAACGTCCTTATCTTGGTAAACATTAATGAGACCTCGACAACTTCCCCCATAGTATTCCCTATTGAAACAACTTCCCCTTGCTGAATGATTCTTTCAGCCATTACGTAGAGGCCGGCGAAGAAACTTGCCATTAAGGGTTGCAATGCCACACCGACTATTATGCCTGCGAACCCTCCGGCTATTATCAAGCCAGTTAGCTCTATCCCCAGGTATCCTAGGGCTGTGGATAAGGCTATAAGCAATACTACATAGTAGATTATTTTGGAGACAATGCTTGCGATGTTTCTAGCGTAGAAGCGTATGCCTATCTTGAAGACCATTCTGCGAATGACTAAGGCTACGAAGTACCCTATGCTGAATATGATGAGTGCGATTATGATGCTGAGGAGCTGAGGATTTTTGAGAAAGCCTAAAACTGGTTCGAGAAGACTCATGATTAATACCCCCAAAGCATCTCAGTGCTCAAGGTTCTCAATAGCCCTTTAAACTCCTCGGGCTCTTCAAGTTCAGTGCACTCTTTACACGGCTTCTCCTCGTAGAGGACTGATGCGTGCTCGCTGGAGTTTAAGACCATTTTAATGTCTTGGGTGTAACACTTCCATGTCCCTGGGATGTAAAATATTTTCAACGGCTTAGCATCCAAGAGTATTTTAGACACGTTGGCGAAATCCTGCGTCTTGTTCACTATTAACACTCTCGTCAAGCAATGCCTCTCCAACGGCTCCACCGTGTCCTCGGCCACTGGCTCAGCTTTCACGAGCCTGGCTATGTAGCCTGCGGCCTCAACAGAGGATATTACCGGTCCATACAGGGCGTATTTATAGTTTGAATGCAACGGCACCAGGTCGATCAGCTGGTAGAAGTCCCCGCTGTACGCGTACAGTGCTAAGTCGACGGGTAGCTGTAGCTGGATTCTCAACGAGGATTTAGGGCTTAGCACAACAGGTTTTGAAAACGCTACTAGTATGTAGCCTGTTATAAATGAGGGATAGAATAGTGAGTAAGTGGGTCTGGTTTCAACCACAGCGTTCTTGTCGAGAATGGCTTCCTTAACGTCTCCTTTCATGCTTCGGCGGTATTTCAAATGGTTTTCGAAACGCTCAACCTTTATGAAAGCCTCGCCGACTTCTAAAGAATCCTTGACCACTAAACCGTACATCCCGCTCTTCCTCTTAAACACTATGTTTTAATCTTTATTAGGTTAATGCTTTATAACGAAACCTTCACGGATTATTTGTTGGTCGAGTTGAAGCACCCCTGTTTCAGTGATTAGTCATGAGTGAAATAATAGATGACTTAATAAAGAAGACGGGCGCCGTCTCGAAAATCTTCATGGATAGGGAGGTTCTACAGCCTGACTATGTGCCTGACACTCTCCCCCACAGGGAGAGCGAGATCAGGAGGCTCGCGGAGCACTTGATCGTTGTCGCCCGCGGGGTTAGGCCGAGCAATGTGTTAATCTACGGTTTAACTGGAACCGGTAAAACAGCTGTTGCAAGATATGTGGTTAGGAAGATTGTTGAGAAATCAGCCTCGCTTGGAACGAAGCTGAAAGACGCTTACGTCAACACTAGAAAGGTGGATACGACTTACAGGGTTATAGCTGAGATTGCAAGGCAACTTGGACTCATGATCCCCTACACGGGTTTAGCGGTCAGCGAGGTCTACAGGAGGTATGTTAACGCGCTGGAGAACTGGGGAGGCCTCCACGTGGTAATACTTGACGAGATAGACTACTACGTAAGGAGGGAGGGGGATGACCTCCTCTACAAGCTTGTCAGGATAAACGAGGAGCTTTCCAGTTCGAAAGTGGTTTTAATCGGGATAACCAACGACATCAACTTCGTTGAAAACCTGGATCCAAGGGTGAGGTCGAGTCTTGGAGAGGTTGAAATGGTTTTTCCACCATACAATGCTGAGCAATTATACACTATTCTGAAGCAGAGGGCTGAGAAAGCATTCGTCCCCGGAGCGATAAGCGACGGGGTAATCTCCTTCTGCGCGGCAATAGCTGCCAGGGAGCATGGGGACGCTAGGAGAGCCCTGGACCTGCTGAGGGTTGCTGGGGAAATAGCCGAAAGGGAGGATGCAACGGAGGTCACTGTAGAGCATGTTAGGAAAGCGTCTGTTGAAATAGAGGAGGGAAGGGTTTACCAAACAGTCTCCTTCCTACCTCTCCATCAGAAACTTGTTTTGAAAGAGATTCTTGAAATAGTGAAGAACAAGGGTTCGGCGACTACCGGGGAAGTGTATCTCGCCTACGTGAACAGGGCTAGAGAACTCGGGTATGAGCCGCTGACTCAGCGCAGGGTCAGCGAGATCATATCTCAGCTAGACATGATGGGCCTTGTCCTGGCTGAAGTGGTTAACAGGGGCAGGCGTGGAGTTACAAAAATGATAAAGGTTAAGCCGGATATTATGAAGAATATTGAGGAAGCGTTGAAGGATTTAGGATGAGGGTTGAAGGCTTCGACGACGGCTTCTTCCCCGTTGATTTCAAAGGGAAGAAGGGAACCACCGTTATAGCGGGGGTTGAACTCGACGGTAACGTTGTAACGAGAATAGGGTATGGAACCGTCATGGTCGACGCGAGGGATTCTGAACGCGTTGTAGCAGGCTTGTCGAAGCTCATGACGGGTGAGCTCGTCTTTCTCGACGGCGTCACCTACTCAGGGTTCGATGTTGTGGACCCTGAAAACGTTCACTCTGAAACCGGTAAGCCTGTGATAGTGGTTCAACACTATCCTTTAAACCTGGACAGGATAAGGAAGGCCCTTGTCAAGCATTTCCCCGACTGGGCGGAAAGGTTCAGAGTCATCAACAAGGTTGCATCATCAATGACTTATGTTGAAACACCTTGGAAACCCGTCCTCATATACCCCGTTGGATTATCGCTTGACAAGGCTGTTGAACTGTATAAGAAGAACTGTATTTACAGCCCCATCCCGGAGGCTTTAAGAATTGCGGACATGGTTGCCTCAAACATCTCGAGGGTTAGACTTCTCAATAAAGACTCATTTTTATAACAAGTAATTGATTTCATATTAAACTGGGTGCTTAATTCTTATGGAGACGCAGGGGTTTTGCACTGAGTCTTTGAACGCTCTAAAACCGTACATAAGTAGCAGGGAGCTCGGAAAGCTGGCAAGGATTAAGGATTGTAGCCTGGTTGAATGGATAAGGCAGGTTGTGGAGCACTTGAAGCCCTCGTCAATCTTCATTAACACGGGTTCAGAGGAGGATTTAGACTATATTCGCAGGAGAGCAGTAGAGAATAAGGAGGAATATGTTTCCAGCTACAATCAGCTTCACACTGTTCACTTCGACGGCGTGAGGGATCTGGCAAGGGACAGGGGTAATACGAAAATCATGACTGGGAAAGGGGTTAAAATACCTCTGGTTAACAGCGGAGAACGCGAGGAGTTGAAGAAGGAGGTTTGGGAGATTTACCGCGACATAATGAGAGGTAAGGAAATGTTCATAGGCTTCTACTGCTTCGGCCCCAGGGGCTCTCCGTTCACGCTCTACGGTGTTCAAGTAACAGACTCCGCCTACGTGGTTCACAGCGAGAACATTCTCTACAGGGTTTGCTACGATGAGTTCACGCGTAGCGACAGAATCGAGTACATGAGGTTTCTGCATAGTTCAGGGGAAAGGGATGAGAATGGCTGGAGCAAGGATATATCGAAGAGAAGGATCTACATCGACCCCGAGGAAATGATAACCTATAGCGTCAACACTCAGTACGCTGGGAACACCGTGGGGTTGAAAAAACTATCACTCAGGCTCTGCGTTTACAAAGGATTCAGGGAGGGGTGGCTCTGCGAGCACATGTTCATAGTAGGTATGGAGGGTAGTGGGGACAGGGTTGCATACTTCACAGGAGCCTTTCCAGCTGGATGCGGTAAAACCTCAACAGCGCTCATCGCCGACCTCGTAGTAGGCGATGACCTAGCTATTATAAGAAATGTTGACGGAGTGGCGAGAGCCGTAAACCCCGAGGTGGGAATGTTCGGGATAATCGACGGCGTCAACCCTGTTGATGACGCGGAGATTTACAAGATATTGACCTCCAGGACCAGTGAGGTAGTATTCGCGAACGTGCTGTACACTGAGGACGGGGATGTATGGTGGAATGGGAAGGAGGGCGCTCCAAAGCCAGGGATTAACTATGCTGGCAAGTGGTGGCCGGGCAAGAGGGATGAGAACGGAAACCCTATTCCGCCCTCCCACCCCAATGCGAGGTTTACTACAAGCATATTCTATCTCAGCAAGGTTGATCCCAGGATCAACGATCCAATGGGCGTCCCAGTCTCTGGCATGATCTTTGGCGGGAGGGACTCTGACACGTGGGTGCCTGTTGAGGAAGCATTTGACTGGTTCCATGGAATAGTCACAAAGGGGGCGTCGTTAGAGTCGGAAAGAACCACCGCGGTTCTTGGTCAGGCAGGAGTGAGGGAGTTCAACCCGTTCGCAATCCTGGACTTCCTATCAATCTCCCCTGGCGCTTTCATAGACCTTCACTTCCGGTTTGCGAGAGAGCTTTCATCGTCTCCAAAAGTTTACGGGGTCAACTATTTCCTGAGGGGTGAGGATGGCAGGTTCCTGACGGAGAAGGTTGATAAAAGGGTTTGGCTACGGTGGATGGAGAAGAGGGTTCACGGCGAGCTTGATGCTGTGGAAACGCCGACAGGCTACATACCGATATACAGTGACCTCGTTGACTTGTTCAACAAGGAGCTGGGCAAGGAGTTTCCTGAGAGTCTCTACGAGAAGCTGTTCACGGTTAGGGTGAAGCAGCACTTGGATAAGATTGAGAGGATATGGAGGATTTACGCTGAAATACCGGAAACTCCCGCACTATTCTTCAGTATTCTCAAGGAGGAGAAGCAGCGGCTTGTTAACGCAAGAAACAGGTTTGGAGACTTCATAAGCCCGTTCAGGCTTGACCGTGCGTGATTTTGAAGATAAGGGTATGCGGGCCCGCCGGGATTTGAACCCGGGAC
>NZ_DBOUKL010000049.1:0-13048 GCF_059755995.1 Thermosphaera sp.
ATTGCGTCTGCAAACCTCATGTAGATTCTCTGAACATCGAACCCTAGCATGTCTAGGTCGTTCGCTATCATGTTTCCGATATCATATCTTTCATCCTCAATACGGATGATGAATTTCAATGATATCGGCTGCCCGTAATACAGCCATTTACCGCCTGATTTCGATGCACCGATCCTCTGTAAAGTCTGCGTGATCAGTTGATCAGCATAGGCAGGGTCGTACCTGAACTCGTTCATGGCGATGATGTCAGCGATCACCGAGTAATCGGGGTCAAACTGGCTGAGGAAAGTGTACATTGGGACTGCATAGCCCTTCAATATCGTGTAAGCAGCTGTCTCCCTATCGATCAAGTAGTTCATTGCGAACCTTACTTCCCTAAACGCAAACGGGTTGACACCTACTCCAGGTTTAGCTCCTAAGTACACGAAAGTGTGGGTTCCATTGTACTTTAAGCCTACCACAGCATCCTTAGGTACTCCTATTCTTGCAGCCGCGCCAATGGCATCGTACGTACCATTTAAGACTTCAACAGCCACAGGAGCCGGGTTCATAATAATGTCGATCAAACCAGCAGGAGCCTGGTAGAACACAACCCCCTCAATATCCTTCAACTGCTCGGCCTGGGCAGGCCTCAGACTGTACATGTATAAATCGATCTCCTGGTTTCGGATAGCAGACGGCACCTGATCGAGGGGAACTCTCTTCATTATTACTTTATCGCTCGCTGGACCTTTTACAGGAGCCTGTGCCTCTGCAGGAGCTGGGACATATATTATTGATAATACCAATAGTGGGATTAGTAGGGCTAATATTAACTTCTTCATATGTTACACCAACCGATATAATGTTATAGGTGTTTCATATTTAAATCTTTTTAGTCCCTCTTTTAGCCCCCTCTATGGTTTTTCTGCATGCTTGAAGCAGGTATATGGAATCGGCTAGTAACAAGGGTGGAATCACAAGGATCATGTTGTCTCTCAAAGCAAAATACAAGGTACCGTCAAAGTAGCTGAAGCATAATAACCTGTTAATCAAGTAAAGCCTTACATCCGCTTCTACATTAGTAAAAACTCCTTCCATTACCGAGTCAGCTACCCCGTGAGGTGGAACCTCAACCTCTAAGCCCTTCGACTGGTTGGGGGATTTTCCAGTCAGCCTGACAATGCCTGTTAACCCTCCATTGTTAGTTACAGAAACAAAGGGATCCTTCATCAGAACCTCTAACTCGGCGTAAGCATCTAAGTAACCGGGGGATTGAAGCCTTAACTCCCAAACCCCGTCCCTCCTGTGATAGGCGTATGTTGGGATCGCTGGATGGTATCCCGGCACGCTTAAATCCAACCTGACATCAATGTTTGGTGAGAAATCCTTCCTCAGCTCATCCAATGTTTTCTCGAGAAGAGCATTCGGCTCGTAGAACAATAGCCCAGGGACGTATTCGAATGAGGCAACAGTCTCGTTCAAAACTCCGGGGATGATCAGCCTAACAGTAACATCCTCGGTTGGAGGGGTAACGAATAGTGTAATGTTCAACAGCCTGAATCTTAAAACCCATTGCGTTGGAGTGTAATCGGCCTGGAAATCATAACCCCCTGCTTGAAGCGAAGGGAGATAGTAGGATATTCCTATTACTATTAAATTAAGCAATGCTAGAAGAACTATCTTCTTCCTTAAAGCCTTAAAGCATTTTTTCATTTTCACAGTCATGTTGAATACCTCATGAAATATTTGAAGCAACCACTTGTATTAAAATCGCAATTCTCCACGTGGATAAACTCTTAGAAGTGTTGAGGGGGTGTGGCCTGCCTACGGACGTCCCTCCAGACTCGCCCGGGGACGTCCCTCACCGCTCTGCCCTAGGGTACCCGGTCACGCTGGATCATGCTGAGTGATCCAACTAAACCGGGGGTCTGGCGGGCAGAGCGTAGGCATCTGGCCCTTATCATATATCTAGAAAACCCGACTTATTAATTTTACATATAGTGATGTAAATACTCCTGTTTAAAAACTCTGTTCTTCTAAATAACTCTTAGCATGGTGTGGTGCATGCGCGTCTGCGGATGGGTTTTAAGAAAAAAAGAAATAGGTAGGGTGGTAATCGTAGAAGTAGTCAGCTCCCGGTCGAAGCCCAGTGTGCTGGTGTTGAAAGAGGAGCGCGAGCCCGATCTATACGCTGTTTCGAAAACACTCGACGTTGGAACCGCACTGTGCTTTGAGGGCGAAATAGCTGCTGAGCAGAAGAGTAAGAGAGGCATCGAGTACACAGTGTCGAAAATCGAAGTCTACTCAAAACCTGTGTCACCGTTACCTGTGGAGGTTTCCGGGAAGGTCCCATCACTGCTTGACACGCGCATAAAGTACAGGTGGCTGTTGCTCAGGAATCCTGTTGAGAAAGCCATATTCAACATCAGGGAATCGGTTTTCCATGCTGCCCGAGAGTATCTAAGGAGGAACGGGTTCCACGAGGTTCAAACCCCTAAGATTGTTGCAGCAGGTGCTGAGGGAGGTGCCACTCTTTTCAAAGTAGAATACTTTGAGTACCAGGCTTACCTGAGCCAGAGCCCGCAACTCTATAAGCAGATACTTATGAACGCGTATCCGCGCGTCTACGAGATAACCCCGTACTTCAGAGCCGAGAAGTTTAACACTCCGAGACATTTAAACGAATCGTGGGGGATAGATGTCGAGCAAGGATTCATAAATGGGGTTGAGGATGTTTTAGAAACCCTGGAAAACCTCGTATCATATATCGTGAACTACGTGGTAGACAACAATAAGGAAGATCTTGAGACACTAGGGGTAAACCTTGAGAAGGTTAACCCACCGTTCAAAAGACTTAGATTCACAGAAGTCGTAGACCTGTTGAAAAACGAGGGAATCGAGGTATCAGAGAAAGAGGACCTTCCAGATCACGCCGAGAGGAAACTTGGAGAAATCATGAAAAGCAAGGGACATAGGCTCTACTTCATCACAGGCTTCCCTTGGAACGCCACAGGCTTCTACTATATGAGAGAGGAGGATGGCATGTACACGAGGAAGTTCGACCTGGACTTTGAGGGTCTTGAAATAGCCAGCGGCGGTCAGAGGGAGCACAGGTATGATAAACTCGTTGAGGCGATAATCCTGAAAGGGTTAAACCCGGATGATTTCCAATTCTACCTTGAATCATTCAAGTATGGAATACCCCCGCACGGGGGATTTGGATTAGGTGTTGAGAGATTGCTGATGAAAATGCTGAACCTTGAGAACGTGAGAGAAGCAATCCTCTTCGTGAGAGATAGGACCAGGCTCCTTCCTTAATAATCTTTATATTTGTGATCACAAATATTTGTAAACGGTGAGTGTTTTTGTCCGATACCAAAGCATTGGTGAGACTTAAGAAGAAACTAACCCTTGAAAACCTTTGGCTTTACATCATCAAGATCATGCTGGATGAAGCGAAGCCGCTTAAAGCCTACGATGTCAAGGTAAGGCTTAGGGAGAGATTCAGCATCAACCCCCCGGCTGTCACCGTCTACACGGTGATCTATAGGATGAACAGGGAAGGGTTGCTCGCCAAGAAAACTGTGAAGGAAGAAGCCCTCTACGAACCAACCAGCAAGGGGGTAGAGGCCTTCAAACAAGGCGTTCTCTTCATTGAGGAAACGCTTGCGAAGCTCAAAATCTAGGGTGGGAAAATGATAAGAGTTGGAATAATCGGTCAAGGTCTTGTGGCGACCCATTTTGCGGTTGGATTAGAGAAGCTGAAGTATAATGAAATACCGGATCATGGAGTTCCGCTGAGAAACTGGCTACCATACAAGTACACGGATGTTGAAATAGTCGCGTCCTACGACGTGGACGAATCAAAGATAGGTAGAACAGTATTTGACATAGCCTTAAGAGATTACCCAGGCAACAACATACCCGGCAGTTTAAGAGATATTGTGATTAGGAGAGGAATCCACTTAAACAGCCTGAAAGGCTTGCCTATTAAGGCAAGGGGGAGGGAAGAGGAGAAAGACCTGCATCAAGCCCTTCTCGAGTTGATAGATGAGTGGAAATCCATGAAAATCGATGTGTTCATCAACGTTATGACCACGGAGCCCGTTGAGCCCGTTGGCAGGCTTGGAAACCTTGAGAAAAGAGTTATGGAGGAGGATGTAACCGCCTCGCAAGCATACGCTTACGCTGTTGGACTATACTGTGAAAAGGTGAAGCCAGCAGTATTCGTCAACGCGATTCCTTCACCCATAGCGAACGATCCCGCTTTCATAGAGTTTTACAAGCAGAAGAAGGGAGTCGTATTCGGCGACGACGGTTCAACAGGGGCAACGCCGTTGACGGCTGACCTGCTGGAACACTTGTATGAGAGGAATAGGAGGGTTCTCGACATCGCCCAGTTCAACATCGGCGGAAATACAGACTTTCTCGCGCTAAACCTTCCCGAGAGGAACATTATGAAGAAGAAGACTAAGAGCAGCATTGTAGAAGACATCCTGGGATATGAAGCGCCCAACTATATCCGTCCCACAGGCTATCTCGAACCGCTTGGCGATAAGAAATTCGTGGCAATGATCATAGAATATCTCAGCTTCGGAGAATTCAAGGATGAACTCTACATTGTTGCAAGGATAAACGATAGCCCTGCTCTCGCGGGACTGCTAGTAGACCTTGTGAGGCTGGGCAAGATGGCTCTGGACAGGGAGAGTTATGGAACAGTTTACGAGGTGAACGCTTTCTACATGAAAAAGCCTGGTCCACCGGGTTTCAAGGCGGTTTCAAAGTATCATGCATACATGAAGCTTCTGGAGTGGGCTGGGGTCAAAGATCCCAGATTTTAATTTTTAACCTTGAAAACTATTAACACCATTCTTGGAGACGATATCCCATAAATGCAGGTGGAGTATGTTGAAAATAATCATGATAGGCGCACCGGGCGCTGGCAAGGGAACGTACGCTCAGTATTTAAGGGATAAGTACTGCATCCCCCACATAAGTACGGGAGATATTTTCAGGGAGGAGGTAAGGAAAGGTACTCAGCTCGGGCTCATCGCTAAGCAATATATGGATAGAGGGGAACTAGTACCTGACGATATCGTCATAGAGATTGTTAAGAAAAGGCTTCAGGAAAAAGATGTTGAAAACGGCTTCATCCTCGACGGATTCCCCAGAACCCTCAACCAGGCTAAAGCACTGGAGGAGGTCATTCCCGTTGATGCGGTAGTACATGTGCTGGTTTCCGAGGAGGTAGCTGTCAGGAGGCTTAGCGGCAGAGTCATATGTCCCGTCTGCGGAAGGGTTTACAACATTTACTATGAACCCAAGCCAAAGAATGATGAGATTTGCGACTACGATGGTTCAAAGCTTGTGCGGCGTCCTGACGACGATCCAGAAATAGTTAGGAACAGGTACAGGGTTTTCTACCAAACATTCACACCAATCATTGAGTATTACAGGGAGAGGAGAAAGCTCATTGAGATTAACGGTGAAGGAGGCATCTCCTTCGTCATGCCCCTACTTGAAAAAGTGCTCAGGGAGAATGGAATACTGAACAAACCCCCGTGCCGCGAGGACTTGTGACCGCGAATTCGAAAACCGGTAGAAATCAAACATCTTTGTCGAAAAACCTGTGCCGGCTAATCTCCTTCTTGCTCGAGAATGATAACGGCTTTTTCAGCGATGATTACTTGAACAGCGAGGGTAGAAAACTGTTCGAGAGAATTGTTGAAATCATTCTCGAATTGAACCCGGAGTATAGTAGGCGAATAACCATTGTGAGGAAGAAGGGTTCTAAGGAGGAGGTTGCCTCCCTTCTCAGCGATATTGGTGAGAAGCATCAGTGCTGGTGATTGTTCTTACCCCTGTTTCTTAGCACGGGTATACAGTTGCTACACTTCAATACTCCGCTACACCCCGGCTCCGGGTTCTTCAACGATATTTTCTCCCCGAATGGTATCTTGCCATACTCAATGTTTACTTCAACCTTCTCCGCAAGCTCGGAGGTTAAAACCGAGACTAAGGTTGCGATTTCATCCTTCGACCTGCCGTAGAGTATGAGCAATGCCTCGCTACCATTGAGCGTTACAGCCGAGATAACTCTGTTGCAGGTTAAAGCTTTACCAACAATCTTGTCTACCTCGCTACACCTAACCCTTACAACCCCTGCCACGTCTCCTAAAAGAGCTGGGGATACTGCGAGCCTGAAATCTATGAGACCGTTTCTCTGAAGCTTCCTGAACCTCTCCCTTAGCGAGATATAGTTAAGCCCAAGCTCGCGTGAAAGCTTGAGGAGGCTCATTCGCGGGTTTTTAATCATCATGCTGGTCAGTTTTAACTCTACATCATCCAATACAATAACCACCATTCATGACGATTTTAAGAGAAAAGACTCTTATATTTTTCACGAATTACTTCCTTGGCTAATATCAATGTTCTTCAAGGCATTTTCTAAGATAGTTTATATGGGCTTCTGGAATTCTCCAGCCCATTGCACCTATCAATTCCTTAACGTGTTCAACTCTTTCAGCTTTAGGAATTGCTACCACGTTTTCATGAGAAATTAGATAGTTCAGCGCAACCTGTATTGGTGTCCTACCCGTTTTCTCGCTGACTGCTCTAACGCAGGGATTATCCTTAACGGAGCCTCTCTCTATAGGAGTGTAGGCCTGAAGCAATATTTTCTGGAACGCGCAGTAAGGTAGCAACTGCTCCTCCACCTCTCTCCTGTTTAGCACACTATAATGGACTTGTAGAGCTACAATAGGGGCTTTCTTGGTAGCGTAAACAGCTTCTTTCAGCTGGCTAAGAGAGAAGTTGCTAACACCTATATACCTAGTTAAGCCCTTGTCAACAAGTACCTCAAAATTCTGAACCTGCTGTGTGATAGACAGCCTTTCATTAGGCCAGTGTATAAGGTATAAGTCAACATAGCTTACGCCAATCCTTCTCAGGCTTTCCTGGGCTGCTCTAACTATCTTCTCCCTATCGTCCAGCCTATTGGGTAGCATCTTAGTGGTGATAAATACGCCATCCCTGCCTACCTGCTTTAAAACCTCTCCCACAAACTCCTCCGCTCTCCCCATGTCATACATCTCTGCCGTGTCAACGTGGTCGATCCCGTTTGTCAAACCATAAACATAAGCTTCGAAAGCCTTTGAGTAATTCTTTATCCCATAGGTCCCTAAACCTATGGGAGAGATCGTATCAGAGCCTACCTGTTTCCTCTCGATTAGGCCAGGCATATTGAGAATACCTAATTATTATCTATGAAGGTAAAACTTAAATTTCTATCTTACAGCTTTTTAAAAGCCGCCGGCGGGATTTGAACCCGCGTCCACCGGCTTTCTCGACGGGCCTACTCAAAACGCTTACAAGGCCGGCGCTCCACCGGGCTGAGCTACGGCGGCGTCAATAATTCTTAAACATAGTAATAGATTTTTAACTTTAACCCCCGGATACAGGAGGCATAAAGACGACCTCGTCCCCTTCTTTAAGCTCTACGGTGAGGGTTTTAGGTGAGACGTTGTTGACGAGAACAATGAGTTCTGACCTACCCTGGATAATGCTTTCAATAATTCTCGAAAGTCTTGGACGAGAGGCCTTGATGTGTTCCAATAGGCTTAGAAGAGATGAGTTACTAAGTGAGACTTCCTCCAAGGAGCAACCTGCTTTTTCAGCAAGCCATAGGAAATACTTGACTCTGACCTTCACCATTCCCTCCTCATCCCTAGGAAGGCTTTGATTTCTCACGTGAAAAAGCTTCATCAAATAGTTTTTTCCACTCCTCATCGCTTAAATCCCTGTAATCCGAGTGTAGTATGCTTCGATACTCCCTGTTCTTCATGAAGAAATATACTGTGTAGCTACATATCGGAATTATCGCTAAACCTCTCTGTCTCGCCAGCTCAATAGCATACTCTACTAAACGCTTAGCAATACCCTGTCCTCTGAAAACCGGTGGTGTGTAAGTCTCCAGCAACAACATGGAGTTGTTTTCAACACTATATCTAAGAAAGGCTTTTTCCTCACTTCCTTTCAACCTAGCATATATAACGGATGAAGTGTGACCAATCTCTATCTCCATTGAAACACCCTGAGCATCCTCGGTGATGCTTATTAGATAGAATCCTTATAATAATTTCAAAGTGTCAATAATGCCTCCAACCTTGAGCCGCATGAAACTACTGGGTATTGCCTTAGTCTTCTTGATCATAGCGGAGGGCGCGGCGACTCTAAGAGCAGAAGGAAGCCAGGAAAAAACTATCATCCTGACATACAAAGGATACACTACTATCACCGCGTCCATGGAAGGGGCTAGGAAAGTAGCAGGCGTTGACGATATTGAGCATTTTTCATTAACATACGAGTATTTGGTCATTCTCAATACTACTTTCAATATTGACAATTTAAAAAGAGGGAGATGTGAAGGAATAATTAACATTACAAGCATAACAGTAAAAATCTACCCGGAAAACTCTACTTTCACACCTCCTTCCCCACCAATAATATTTGAAGCCGAGTGCTCCAGCGAACCCTTCATCCTTGTCTTCACAAACGGTAGTTTCGAATTCAGGAACTATCCGGGAACACTCCACCTTCAAGGATTCACGCGAATGGATGTTGACGCTGCCCACTACATCTACTTCCTGACAGTAATGATGTTTAATGAAACAAGGGATCAAGGATGGAGCATTTACGTTGAGCCCCTGTCCAAGCTACCTATATTAGTCAGCTTCGATGAGCAGCAAGAAGTAGAAGGGGTTAACACTCTAACAATGCACTCCGTAATCTACATGGAAAATGCCAGGCACACTTTTAGGGAAATTCTCGGACGAGTAGTCTACGACTTCATAATCCAAGGGGAGACATACACAGGTAGCCTTATCCTGATTCACAGCTTAGGCGAGAACGCGATAAATGTGACTACCGATATAGTGGATAACGAGACTATAGCTATCAACCTGGGAAAACCCGTCACCTGCTTCATTATAGTGGAAGCCCCTTACGGGGTTGAAATCTCCTACTCTAACGTAGAACTTAAGAATTATACAAGCATAGGGTCGACAATTTATTATTCAACTAAACCAGCTAATTGTTCAAGCATATTCTTCCGGTTTAACAAAAATGTCACGCTCCTCTTTAAACCAGAGTTTCCTGAGAAAGGGGTAAACCCCAAGTACGTCCCCCCTTCAATCGACGTGATCGCAACAACCCTGGTCTTCAATGCAGCTACCGCATACCTGGTATACGCCGTGGTAAGCAAGCTACTGGGTTTCGCTCGCAGAAGAGGAACCCCCCGTTTCAGGCTTCTCCGTGGATTGCTTAAGAAGTTTAAGATTATACTTGTACACAGATAAGGGGTGTCTTCCTCCAGCGCAATAATTCTGAATAGGGCACGCACCTACCGATTTCATCCTGTCACAACTGTAAGGGGTGTACTTCCTCCTACTCCCCCTTAACCCGGCAATATGCTCCACCTGATACCTCGCAATTTTTTCATCGAAATCTGCCGTGGTTCTAAACACTGCTAGAACATCATCAACACCATATCCAATGTTAACGAGAAAAGCCGCTAGGTTGAATCTTTCCTCGTGACTCGGGTTGCCGCCTGATTTGATTGTTGAGAGAATCTTTTTAATACAAGGCGGGAAGGCTTCCTCTACAACCCCAGATACTTCTCCGCCAACACCTCTATCTTTAACAAAGCTTCTCCGCCACCATTTTACATTCTCGAGATATCGTTCCACCTCAGCAATTAATTGTTCAATCCCATTTAGAAAATCAGCAGATGGGGGCTGAAGGTCTTCATAAGTTTTCAAAATATAGTGGAAACACGCCTCCTCTAACAAACGTGTGAACCGTCTGCGATCCACGTATACAAGCCCTTCGTGAACTATTTGGCTTGATAGACTATAAGATGAGTCCTGCTCAAGTCTGCCGGCTACGAGTCTTATGAAGCCTGTGAGTGAGATACTGTACGATAAGGACTCCCATCCAAACTGTTTCGCACCCCTCTCTTCCTTGACAATTCTTAAAAGCCTGGGAGGCTGCACTGACTTGGTTACACCGATACCTATTTTTCTGGCAATATTAATCAGGAGTTCATCGCTCTCACTTCTAAGGAAGAAGCCAGCTCTCTTAGAATAAGCCACAGCAGTCCTAGCTAGTAGTTGCGGCTCCTTAATAGCTTTAGAGACCAGCCCGAGAGAGTAGAAGACGATGACCTCGTGATCAGAATTGTAGGATGACCTATCCTGTGGAACCGTGGTTTTCTCAACAATTAACTTCAAGTATGAAAGAAGCTTTTCATATAGTGGGGCATCAGGATTCCCAATCAATACGGGTAGAACGGTGTATGGGTTTGGAACTACGTCTTCTAACCTAAGAAGAAACGGATACTTCCAGTATAGTGGTATCCCGGACATCCTCCTCAGCCTGATCGGGTTCGATCACGTCTCACGCGATGGCGTACTCATCACGGGTTTTCAAATCGTACAAGGCGGGTTCAGCGCTTTGGCCCCACATCATTCTTCAGAGGTCCTCCCTCATGGGAGGCCCCCATGCATCAACCCCGCCGTTTTAAAATATGGGTTAAGCAGGGTTTTAACAGTATTGGTTTCAATCAATTTCAAACAATATTTTCTCAAACCCTCTGATACGGGTTCCTTTTTTAACATTGAATCTTAAAACCCTGCCGCCCGCTTCCACCTTATATGGAACACCCAGGTCTGCTAGCACGACTCGGGCTTTACTGGGGAATAGCCATACAACTTCATAATCGTATTCTGCAACCTCTTCTTCATAGTAATTTTCATAAGTATTTAAGCCTTTAACCAGGTTTCCTTTGAAAATTACTATGAAGAGAATGTACGGTCTCTTAGCATCGCCTCTGAACCCGATGCTGACGTTTAAAACGGTAGGGGTTGATTCTGAACCATTGATTAAAACCTTCTCCAGATCCAGGTAGAACTGCATGTTTCTTGAAAGGGTTTCTAATTCTTCGTCCAGCCGGTCTTGATTGCTAACTACAGACTCATAGTACCGGTCTGGGTCATAGTATTCGAAGAGAATTAATTCGTTGAAAACCCCGTTCTCCTGAACCGTGAAGAACCCGTTTGCGAATACGGGGAAAGGCTCAGTCATTCCTCTTCTCCTTTGAAGCTATTTTCTTGAAAGCCTCAAACCCTTTCTCAGTTAGTCTAAGGTAGTTATACTTGCCCGACCTCAACACGCTAACGTATCCCTCATCCTCAAGCTTCTTGATTCTCCTGCTTATGCTTGATTTCGGCCTACCAGTTAAGCTTACTAGTTCAGATTGTTGAAGGCCCTTATCACCGGCTTTTCCAAGAGCCATTAAAATATCTCTTACTACCTCATCGGTTAACAAGTCCCTTGTAGCTACTGGTTCAAACTCGATCGACACTCTTCTCCTCCATAAGTATATGAGAACTGCTGAAGCCCCGACCGCTAAAAGAGCTACTATAACAGCGATGATTGTGTTGAAGCCTATGGCTGAAGAGGGCTGGTTAACAGGGCGTTCTTCAATATTTGTTAGAAGCAGTACAAAGTATAGGCCGGGACGGTCGATCTGTAGAATTGTGAAAGAATCTGAGTAGTAGACTGTTCCATTATATGTTTTACCACCTAGATTTTCAACCATGACCCCGTGACTTCCGTAAACATAGAGTTTAAAGCTCGCAGAGCCCGCGCCAGCGAATTCTTCCAGGTTTAGGAAAAACCCGTACACGCCTGGCGCGTAATTATCGGTGATGTTCTCCGCTATCAACCATGCCGTGGCGCGTGTGGTGTTCAAGGCTATTAGCCTTAAAATCTTATCATGCTCGTTGTACTCGTATATCAGACTCCCTGCTTCGGGAGTGGCTGTGATGTTGACTATATTGAACCATGCATCTTCACCAATGAAAGTTAACGGTATTTCAAACATAGTAGTGTTTGAAGAATCAGGAATATCGAGCACTATCTCCATTAACCCGGTATTCGACAGCAAATCATAGGAAAGATTGATTGATATCGAGTATGCGGCCTCGCCATTGAAAACTGGTGTGAAAGCCGATACCAGTGTGAAAGCAATCATGACAGCCAAAATTTTCTGGTTAAACATATAGCATCTAAGAAGATTTATGAATGAGGAGGCATTTAAAAAACAATATTAATTTACCTACCCATCCTAACCTTTACGATTTCATTCTCGAACATGTTCCTCATCTCTATCTCCAGCTCCTGCTGGAACTGGTATAAGCTCTGGTATAGTAGCTGTAAACCTGTTGAATTGGTTGAGTTAGCGACTTCTTCAACCAGCTGGCGGCAGTACTGGTAGAGTTCTGCCACGTTGCTAATATTGTGTTGATGCCTCCAAGCCCGCATTTTCAGTGGAAACGCATACTCCTCGAGCTTTATCGCATAATCCGTTAAAATCTTGGCAACGGCATCGATCTGCATTGCCCTATATCTCTCTCTAAGCTGAATAGCCTCCGTTCTAGTGTACTGGACTAATTCTTTGAAATTCCTTATCTCCCCGGCCTCTATCTTAGCCCTAATCCTCTCTCTTAGCTCAGGAGGCAGTTTCTCGGAAACCAAGAGTAGCTGGAGTTTCAGCCCTCTTGGAACAATCAACCTGTTGCTTAACCCTTCATAGTCTGATGCGGCCAGCCTTATTTTCTGGGCAAACACGCTTTTAACAAGCACAGCGAAACCTCTGACGTAAGCCCTGTATCCTCCAACAGCGTGCCAGAAAGCTTCTGTGATGTTGGTTTCAAGAAGCGCCTCTGCCTCAGCGGTTAAGTTGTCGCCTCTTTCAACATGCCAGTACACAAGCTGAGGTATTGTTAAATTCCAAGCCTCCACCTGCCCAGCCGCCTCCTCTAGCAGTCCCTTAAGCTCTCCCGCCTTCCCCAACACTGCTTCAACCGTTGCAGCAGTTATTGTACCGTTTTCATCCAGTGTTGGAGGTATAACCTTGGCTAGAACCGGGTTCGCCAGAGCTGGAGCATGACTGTAGTGGATAACCGCCAACAACGCGGAAACCCCCGGCCCCCTTTATTTGGTT
>NZ_DBOUKL010000005.1:0-20769 GCF_059755995.1 Thermosphaera sp.
GTGGCCATGGGTCCCTAGCGAGCCATATCCTTGGCTTGAATATTTGAAAAGCTTGACAAACGATAGAGGAGTAGTCCTTAGAGTGATAACTCGGCACGAACAGTCGATTCTGTCTCTAACCAAGCAACTGTTCCTAAATAGTCCTGTTGCACAGGAGCTGGGGATTATCGACATCCAGTTCTTGTATGTTGCAGCGGAATCATGGCCTGATTACATTACCAGAGCTAAATCCCTTGGAACCCCGATTGATGTTGCTTGGGGAGGGGGGCCAACTCTTTTCAATAATATTTACGCAATGGGCTTTCTCCAGGAGATAAACAGCTCAATACATCCTGCCCATAACGCAATCCTCTATGAGTTGTCGAAGATCCCGGAAAGAATTGCCGGCGCTGAAACTTATAGGGTTGATGGTAATGGTAGCTTAGTGTGGATTGGTGCTAGCGTTAGTAGTTTCGGCTTCACGATCAACAAGAATGTGTTAAATCGTTATGGAGTACCAACGCCTGCTAAATGGGGCGATCTCGCCTCTCCAGAGTACGCTAGATACCTTCCCTACATTCACATAGTCGGGATAGCTGACCCAACGATGAGTACTAGTAATACCAGAATATTTGAAATCATTCTCCAAGCCAAGGGTTGGGAGGAAGGCTGGCGCATCCTAACCCTTCTCGCAGCCAACGCGATAATTTACTCGGGAAGCGGAGACGTGAGAGATGCTGTCATACAGGGAGATATAGGAATAGGGACAACAATAGATTTCTACGGATACATGGCCATGAGCAATAATCCTGCATGTGAGTACATTATTCCAGCTAACGAGTCAATAGTTAACGCCGACCCAATCGCCCTATTGAAAGATTCGAGATACCCTGTCCATGCTGCTGCTTTCGTGGCATGGGTCTTAAGCGAATACGGTGGACAACAGGTATGGTTAGATCGCGAAATAAACAGGCTACCAATAAACCCGCGGGTCTTCAACACCCCTGGAGGGCAGGAGAGGCCTGACCTTTATCAAGCCTTGCAGAATATTCAGCAAGCTGGCGGGATACTCTTCAATGAGACTCTATCCACAAAGTGGGTTGACGCCGTGGTTAACTATTTTAAGGCCACCCTTGTTAATGCCCACGATGATCTGACTCCAGCATGGGCTCAAATCGCTAACGCATACCTTGAAGGCAGGATTTCTAAGGACTGGTATAATTACCTCGTATGGTATATTTCGAGACCGTTACAGTTCACAGATCCTTTGTCAAATGAAACAGTCACTTTCACTCTCGAATATGCGATACGAATAAACCCATACATAACCCAGGGACCGATTCAAAGTACTTTGAGAAGAACATGGGAGGATCTCTCACGTCAAAGGTATAGGGAGGCATTGAATCTACTCCAACAGGCATTAAATGGGGCGCCGGTTCCAACAACCACGACAACACAAGAGACATCTTCACCAGGAGGAGAGGGAGGACAAATCCCAATAAGCATTATTATCCTAATAGCAGTGATTGCAATAGTGGTGTTCTATTTCTTCCTTAGAAGGAGGAAGGTTTAAATTATTTTTCAAAAAATCCCTTAATAATGAAGGTTGAGGGCAATGAGAGAGATAAAGCTTTTATATGTATTTATATTCGGGCTTGTTCTTTCGCTGGTTTACATGGTTATTCCGGATTTAGGTCTTTCAAAAACTGATGGGAGCATATTGGAAACAGGTTTATGGCTCATCGGTTTCAGCCTAGGCCCATTTTTCTTGTACAAAGGTTTTGACTTCAGAAGAATCAAGTTTAGCTCATTCCTGAGTTTTCTTTCAATAATTTCATTTCTCTACATTTTCTTCGTAATTGTTCTTTATATACAAGGTGTTCCCACTGCATTAGGAATGTTTCTTACGCCTTTTCTATCTCTCTCTGTGTCAGGATTTCTACATGAGAGGTTTAAAAAAAGGAAAATTGCAATGGAAGTTACTAGAGGGGTTGCGGGAGGATTTGCCCGTAAAATCAGGTCTACGATATCTCAACTTGATAGAACCATGTGGTTCTTCCTGATTTTTGGCTTCGCATACCTTTTCACGTTCCTTATAATTCCTATACTTTCAGTATTAATTTACGCATTTATCCCTCCTGTCGGCGGTGAATGGTGGAGTAACTTTGAGACTATCTTAAGAGGGCATTTAAGACCGGAATCGCCGACGTTAACATATGTTAACCTCAACCCCCTCGATAAAGACCCTATTAAAATCGTGGAGCCTTTAAAACTGATGATTTTGAAAGGAGTGGACTATGGGTCATTAATTAACAGTTTACTAGTGTCGGCAATTGTTACTTTAGTAGCCACGGTTCTCGGCGCTATCGTGGCCTTTGCTCTTGCAAGATACGATTTCAAAGGGAAAATGCTACTCAGGATTTTGGCTATGGTTTCATTGTTTGTAACCCCGTTTGTCAATTCATACGTCATAAGGTTGCTTTGGGGTGAGGGAGGCCCGATTTCGCAATTGGTGAAGTATTTCACAGGATACACGTTACGAGTAGAGGGGTTGGCAGGCGTAATCATATCTCAAATCATGACTTTCTACCCTATAGTTTACTTGAACGCTTATGCAAGCTTCCTTAACGTGGATCCCTCAACTGAGGAGCAGGCTGAAAACCTGGGTGCGAAAGGTTTGAAGCTGTTTCTCAATGTTACACTGCCTTTAGCGCTACCAGGCATTGTGGCCGGGTCTATAATAGTGTTTATTTTCAGCCTTGAGGATCTGGCCGCCCCAATAGTTTTCAACTATAAGAATTTAATAAGCTATCAGATTTACGATGGGATAATAAACGCTAGAGGAGCGATTTACCCTGAAAAGGCTGCTCTAGGTTTGATCCTGTTATTCATCTCGCTAACAGGCTTCATAGCGATTAGGAACTACGTGGGAATGAGATCATATGCGATGATAAGCAGGGGTGGAAGATGGCAGAAGAGGGAGCATAAGCTGGGTGTTTTAGGCTCGATAGCGGTTTACCTAGGGATTTTCCCCCTAGTGCTCTTCACTGCTTTCCCGCAAATCGGTGTGGTTTTAATGTCATTCAACATTCTCCAGCCTTACGTGAAAATTGAAGCCGGCCAGGTTCAAGGATTAGTGCTTCAAATGCCGTCTTCAATTAATGATTTAACCATCTATATGAGTAAGGCTTTAACAGATCCTAATATTTTAAACTACTTAAAGAACACCTTCATATACGCATCCATATCAGTTGTATTAGCAGTCTTCATAGCAATTAGTGTTGGATACAGCGTCAGCCGTTTAAAGATCAAGTGGCTGAGCAACCTGCTGGATTCGCTTGCAACAGCACCTCTCGCCATACCAGGACTAGTCGTCGCGCTGGGCTACTACATAGTTTTCTCATTCATTGGTGAGTTGAACCCGGGCATTCTAGGTTTCCTCCACCCAGCTAATCCAGGCTTTCAAGCATGGATAGTGTTTATAATAGCTTTCAGCGTTAGAAGGCTACCTTATGTTGTCAGATCCGTCTTCGCAGGATTCCAGCAGGTTCATGAAAACCTTGAGGAGGCAGCTATGAATCTCGGAGCATCGAGGATCAAAGTAGTGTTCGGAGTGATATTCCCATTTATAATAGGATACGTGTTAAGCGGGGCGCTACTAGGATTTATATACATGTCCACAGAAGTAAGCACGAGCATTACTTTCGGAGGGATAAACGAGAATCAAGCCCCGTTAACATATTATATGAGGCAGTACTATAGCGGAGGAGCAGGCATCGGAGTTCAAGTGACAGCAGCCATGGGGACAATACTGATCCTGCTCCAACTAGTTGCCGTGTTAATAGTTGTCTACGTATTTAAGCAAAGATACGCATTTATAGGTGCTTAGGGAGGGGGTGGGTTTTTGACACGGATCAGGCTCGAGGGGGTAACAAAAACCTACGGTAACGTCATAGCTGTTAACAACATAACCCTAGACATTGAGAAGGGGGAGTTATTTACTTTCCTAGGACCTAGCGGCTGCGGTAAAACTACAACGTTGAGAATTATCGCTGGTTTCGAGATACCTGACTCAGGCAAGCTATACTTTGACGACGAGGATGTCACGTTTTTAAAACCCTATAAGAGAAACACGGCAATGGTGTTTCAGAACTATGCTTTATGGCCCCACATGACTGTTTATGAAAACGTAGCATATGGGTTGAAAATAAGGAAGAAGCAGCTGGGGCTGACGGACGAGGACATTAAGAAAAAGGTGTTAGAGGCTCTCGAACTGGTTAAGCTTTCAGGATTGGAGGACCGGTATCCACTCCAGCTAAGTGGTGGGCAACAGCAAAGAGTAGCGCTTGCAAGGGCATTAGTTGTTAAGCCCAGGGTTTTACTCCTTGACGAGCCTTTGAGCAACCTTGACGCAAAACTCCGCGTTGAGATGAGGGAGGAGATTAAGAAGATACAGAAGAAGCTGGGGATCACAACAATATACGTTACCCATGATCAGCTGGAGGCTCTCAGTATCAGTGACAGGATAGGAATAATGAACAAGGGTAGTCTTGTCCAAGTCGGCACTCCACAGGAGTTATACTTTAAGCCTAGAAACATCTTTGTAGCAGACTTCCTAGGTCGTAGCAGTATTTACTACGGAGAGCTGGTCTCAAAAACTAATGGCATCGTAACAGTCAGGCTCGAAGGCACTGAGATGCTGTTAGAGGGTACAACCCCGTTTGACTCACTCCCAGGCAAGGTGGCTGTGGTGATCAGACCTGAAGTAGTTAAACCGGTTTCAACAATGATTCCTTCTAAAAACGCTGTGAAAGGGGTAGTGGATTTTGCGATGTTCATTGGCGATAAGATCGAGTCGAGGATTAAAATAGGTGGATTATCACTACTTGCTTACTTCCCCAACACGATGCCTGTTAGAGTAGGAGAAGAGATCCTACTTCACATACCGCCTGAACACACGATTGTCATACCTCCTGTTCAGGAGTAGCTTCAACCATTTCAACCCATCCTAACATACCATTTATCCTTTCTCTCAGCTGAAAACAATTCTTCAATAATACTGCCTCCCACAAGCTTGAAGAGTCTAATCTCAAAATATCCATCTCGGGCTTCAACAATCATGAGACTAGGTGGCCCGGATTCAAGCTCACCGCTCCACGCACCTGTGGCAGACCCGGGGTTCAGAAGTAGAATTTCCCTCGAAGGGTCGGTTTTCACGAATGGAACGTGCGTGTGACCTGTAATCAGCACACTAGCTCCAATGGTTTTAGCGATCTCGGCAAGTTTTCTAGAATCTCCGCGCGGATATATCCCGTGCCCATGATACAAGCCTATTACATAGTCACGTATCGAGAGTTTTTGGTAAGCAGGAAGAGGTAGGAAATCCATGTTTCCCTTAACAATAAAAACATTTTCCCCGAGCTCTTCAACCCACGCCTTCACCTCGCCAGAGGTCAAATCCCCTGTGAATAGAACAGAGTCCCACGCCCCGTTCTCCACTAACCTCACGAGAGGCTTCGGCACCCTTTCTGCCCGATCAGGTATGTGAGTATCGCCAAGGATGAGGATTCTAGTCAACCTTTGTTACCTCAGACGGGTATGTTTATGTCACCTCTCCATCCGGGAGTAATTCATCATCGTGAAATAATATCATGCAGAGCTTGTTAAAATTCTTTCGCAACATGTTTTTTCCATGTATTTAAGAAGAACTTGCTGAAAGGATGCGGCACTAGCAGGTAGGTGAGTGCTCTGAAGCTTGGCTTTTCTAAAACCCTCGCGACTTCCTGTGAAACCGTCTCCGACCCTTCTACGTAACCTTCTATGAATGCTTCCATGAATCTTTCCAAATCATTTTTTCGTTGAACTATGCTTTCAATATTGAATAAAACCATGGTTGAAGCCAACACTACCAGGTCCCATGCATAGTGGCGGATATCAGTGGAGGGAGTAGCCTGTTCAGCATCAACAATGTAGATTCCTTTAACCGATAATACGAAGTTGGATATCTTACTATCTCCCAAGGCCCATCCTTTTCTGTGAAGCACGCTTAGATGATAACCAAGCTCACGGTAAGCTGTCTCGCTGTCTACACTTGTGAAAGAATCGCCCTCAACATACTCCCTAATTAACTTCAATCTCATAAAGTCGGTTACGTAAACCTTTGGCTTCTTCAACACCTCAGGTGCTTCCCTAAAGAAAAAAGCTTCTCTTTCAAGCCTCTTAATAGGTTGAAAGGCGAAAGGATATATGTTAATAGTTAAGTTTGTTGCGTTAATAAGTAACCATTTCAAAATTCCTGTTTCCTTCCGATAATTTTTAACTACTAGTTTTTCCCCGTTGAATTCATATACCTGGGTCTGTCTGGAAAAATCATCTAGGTAATTTAATATACTTTCCAAACACGCTCACTCTATCAGATATTGGGGTGGCTCTATCACTCTAGATCCGGCAGAAACCTGGTCAACACTGTGTATTACTCCACCGTGTTTCTCCAATACTTCCTTTAATTCTTTAAAGCTGATGTTTTCACCCTCCACTACAACGAGAATGTTTTGAGTATCAACATCTACTTCCTTGACAGTTATGTTTACTGCTTCAACACCCTCTACCTTGCTCAGATGAATGGATAATTCCACTATGGATTCTCCGCGAACAGGGTATAGAACGTCTAGTATGAGCCTACGTAACAATCCGGGACATCCCTCGGTATTTATGTGTTAAAGCAGTTTTTAAAGGTGACTTGCCCAGGGGAGTCAGTCCTGCTCACCCTCCCTCGCTTCGAGGGCGTTGCAGGACTCATCTGATCATATCTATATTCCTAAAGAGTTAATAAGCTAGGCGCTTCAAATTATTCAATTATTTTATTTGTATAAAATAAAATTTTTTGACTGTTCTTTATAAAGCTTTTCATAGTGGTGTAAAAGTGGGAAAACTAGGAGTTACTTATTAACTATCAGCTTTACAATATAAAGATGGGGCATGATCAATGACCGTTGAAGCTTACAGAAAATCTTCATCATACGAACCCTCAAAATCGTTCATTATCGAGATTCCTCTTAAATCAAAGAAAAGGGTTGTCTCCCTGAGAGTTGACGAAGATGCCCTAGCTGTTATCGACAAGTTTGTTGCAAGAAAGGGTATGGGTTCTAGAACATTATTGATTAGTAAATTAGTGGAAGCCCTAGCTGAAGGTTTAAAACAAAACCCTGAAAACATTGATAAAGTTGCCTTGACTCTCAAAATAGGCAGTAAAGATTTCACCGCGTTTATCTCCCTAAACAGCTAGGCCCTCCCGGTTTTTATCATCTCAAGTACGATCCTGGCTATATCGGCTGGGATGCTTATTTGATGCGCTATTTGCTCAATATTTAGTTGTTCATAGCCAAGCTTCTCAACATAGTCCTTTAATGCTGAAACTGGTTCCAAATAGTAAATCCTTCTACCCTCCCTAACCTTCCCGATAATACCTATTTTATTCAGCTGGGCGAGGTACCTGGATTCAATGGTTCTCGGTCGTTTAGTATATTTTGCCACATCGTCTGCTGTTGCTTTTTTCAAGGTTATAACTGCTTCGAGACTCCTCATTAGCGTAGGCGTTAAATATATGTTTTTTCTAACAAGGAATCTAACATCGTATATGCTGCAATAATCTATTTCACTCATATCAATCAGCCTTCACCATTTATTTCTTATTAAAACGATTTTATAAATTTAATTATTTAAAGTTAAAAAATAACAGAAAAACCATTTTAACAAGAATTGTAGAGAACTGTTCAAATAGATATTTCAATATACACTGAATTAGACAGCATTAAAGGTTTTGAAAACTTGCTATAAATGTTAGAGTGCTCGCAAACTTATTATGTGGTGTTAGAATACATGATACTTGAACGGGGTATGAGGCTTGATAAGTAAGTTTATTGAGCAAGTGTTTGAAAAAGTTAAATCCCACTCTAAATACGTACTGAAAGGTGTTGAACTCTTAAACGAATTACTCATAGCTTTGAAAAAGAATGACTTGGGAAATGCAGAGGCAAGTTTTAACGAGCTCCTATTAATTGAGAAGCAGGCTGACACGATTAAGAGAGAAATAATTGGAGAGCTTCACAGTAGCTTCCTTCACCCCGATGACAGGGAGGACATTCTGAGGCTTACCATCGAGCTGGATAAAATAGTAGGGTTTGCGAAATCGGCTGCTAAAAGATTGATAATAATGTACCATGTTGGATTAAGTATACCGGATAGTTACTATCAGGTCATGGAGGAAATAATGCACAACACTGTCGAGGCGTGCGATTTTGTTGTCAATATGGTTGAAAACATAATCAAAGACCCCTCTAAGGCGCTTGAGTACTCAAACATGATTGAGAAAAGAGAGGAAGAGGTCGACGAGTTAAGATTCAAATTACTTGAAAAGTTGTGCAAGGACTGTTCTGAAAAAGTGAATTCAATATGCCTCTTCCTACCAGGCATCATTGACGACATTGAAGAAATAACGGATAGGGCTGAAGATGTAGGAGATATTTACAAGCTCTTCATCATAGGGAAGTAGCCGGGATCATGAATGATTTCCTGTATAGTGACGGCTGCTGGGTTGAGCAGGAGGTTTGAAGGCAACAAGCTCTTGTTCAAGTACCATGATCGACCGCTCATAGCTCAAACCATTAGCAATATAGTGGAGTCGAAGAGAATCGGTAAAATAGTTGTGGTCACAGGGTTTATGAATAAGGAGATTGAAGAAGCAGTAGTCAAATTCGTGCAGGATGAAAGAATAGTATTTGTTAACAACCCAAACTACCAGGAAGGAATGAGCAGTAGTGTGAAAAAAGGGATTGAATTCCTGGTTTCGCATGGTGATAGAATAGATGGAGTAATGGTGAACCCGGGTGATGCAGCCTGGATACACCCATTTGTTTACGATTTACTTGTAAACGCTTTCTACAGTTACAGGCCCATGATCGCAGTGGCTAGTTATAAAGGGAGAAGAGGACACCCAATTCTCTTCTCCTCGAGCCTGGTTGACGATTTGACAAGCATTGATGAATCAACTAAAGGGTTGAAAAAAGTAGTGGACAAATACCATAATAATATTTTACAAGTTGAAACACTATACCCCGGGGTAACACTGGACTTCGACACCTACCTAGACTACATCAGAGTTAAAAACGCTTTGATGAGGTGAAACCGTGTCTCATGAGATCATTAACCCCCTTAGAAGCAGGGAATATGGTTTGAAAATAGCTGCCGAGATCAACAGGGAGTCTGAAATCCTAGCCAAGGAATTAGGAAGACCTGTTCGGGTAATGAATTTCTGCGGGACGCATGAATGGACTATTACCCATTACGGCTTAAGAAGCTTGATGTCCCCCAGTATTGAACTGATTCCTGGTCCAGGTTGCCCTGTCTGCATCACCCCAGGTTACTATGTTGACTTGCTTATTGATTTAAGCCTCGACAGCTACACGGTTCTAACTTACGGGGATGCTTACAAACTACCAGGTACTAGTGGTAAGAAGCCGAGAAGCCTCTTCCAAGCAGCTAGTATGGGGGGTCGCGTCAAAGTCGTTTACAGCTTCACTGATGCTATTAAAACTGCTGCTGAAAAGCCTTCTGAAAAATTCGTATTCTTCGCTGTTGGTTTTGAAACCACCATGCCCGCCACAACCCTTCCAATGTTCTACGGTAAAGTACCTGATAACCTTTTTGTCCTAGTTACTTACCGGTATACTCCACCAGTCATGAAGTACTTATTGAATAATCACCCAGAGGTTGAGATAGACGGCATTATAGCACCTGGGCATGTTTCAGCAATCATAGGCTCAGAATCCTGGAGGTTTCTGCCTGAGGAATTTAAGATCCCTGTAGTAGTCTCCGGGTTCGAACCCGTCGACGTTCTCACCTCAATATTTCTAATTGTGAAAATGTTGAGCCAGGGTAAGCCAGATCTAGTCAACGAGTATTCCAGAGTTGTTAAACCAGAGGGGAATACGTTCGTGAAGAAAGTGATAGATAAGGTTCACGAAAACGCTGATAGTTACTGGAGAGGAATAGGAGTAATACCTGGAAGCGGGGTAAGGCTCAGAGAGCCTTATAGAAGACTAGACATCCTTGCCCAACTCGGATTAGAGGAAAGGATAGTTGAAGACAAACTGCCTGGTTGCATATGCGACAAAGTTGTCCTCGGTCTTGCAAAACCTTTTGAGTGCCCCCTATTCCTGAAAGGGTGCAAGCCTCAGCAACCCTACGGTCCATGCATGGTTAGTAGCGAGGGAGCTTGTAGGATATGGGCAGAAAACACTTAGTCTTAATGGTGAAAGAACGCGTTGAACAGGATCCTAATCCTTGATGGATACACTGATGAACCAGCAGGATTAGGCGTCCCACCTTACATAAACGTATATCCTCGACTCATAGCAGGTGCAATATGGTCTGTAAAGAAGGACGCACAGGTGCTTTACTGGACTGTGGACCAATATCGCAGAAACCCGGGCGAGTTTTTTAAGCAGGCATTTGAAAGCGACTTAGTAGTCATTGTTGCAGGGATGGAGGTTCCAGGACATTATGTTGGAGGTAGGCCAATGTCTTTCAAGGAACTAGAGTACCTTGCAATGAGACTTTTCAGTAAAAACCTCGTTTTAACAGGACCGGCCGCTAGGTTCGGGTTTGGCACTGGGGGAGGCTCATCAGCATATTCTACTAGGGTTTTGAAAAGATACTTCAAGGAGATAGTTAGGGGCGATGTAGAACTCTATTTTAAAGAATTGTTTACAGTAGGCTTTGAGAAGGCAGATCCTTATAAACTAAGGGAAGACTACTCCGTAGCGGATGAAGCGTTTTACAAGGGAGCCAGGATCGTGCAGCAACACCCGAATTTCGGTAAAAACTTGATCGTAGAGGTTGAAACATTCCGAGGATGCCCTAGATGGATAACCGGGGGCTGTAGTTTCTGTATTGAGCCCAGATACGGGAGACCTATCACGCGTAACCCGGAGTCAATAGTTCAAGAAGTCAGCGAACTATACTCCCTAGGAGTTAAACACGTGAGGATTGGGAGACAGCCTGACATCTTAGTATACGGTTCAAGCGAAATCGGGACCGAAGAATTCCCTAAGCCATGTCCCAATATTCTAGAGAAAGTTTTTAAGGGGATTAGAAACAAAGCGCCTGGATTACGAACAATACATATCGATAACGTTAACCCGGGAACTATTGCGAAGCATCCAGAGGAATCGTTAGAAGCGCTTAAAGTAATTATGAAATACCACGCCCCAGGGGATGTCGCAGCTCTAGGGGTTGAATCTTTCGACGAAAAGGTTGTAAAAGCAAATAATCTCAAAGCAACTCCTGACGAAGTAATGGAAGCGTTGAGATTGATAAATAAAGTCGGGCGTATTAGAGGTTGGAATGGGCTACCCCATCTTTTACCAGGAATAAACCTATTATATGGGCTTCCCGGCGAGACGCGGGAAACTTTCAATATAAACGAGGAATTCCTGTATAAAATTATTCAAGAAGGATTCCTTGTTCGAAGAGTCAACATTCGAAAAGTAAGTATTTTGGAAAACACTCCTCTATGGCTAAGGAGGAAGCAGGTGTATGCCAATCTTACCAAGCATGAATGGCTGTATAAAACCCACAGAATCAGTGTTATGAAGTTTTTCGACAAGGAAATGCTTAGGAAAGTGGTTCCTGAAGGAATTCTTCTCCCCTATCTCTATGTGGAAAAATCTGGGAAAAACATGTCCTTGGCAAGATTTCCAGGTAGCTATCCCATCGCAGTTAAATTTTATTCAAGTATTCCAAAATACTCCACAGTTTCAGGAATTGTCCGAAAGCATTCTTCTAAAAGCGTTTTAGCCGAGCTCATATGAGACTTCCATTATCTAAAGATAGCTTTTACGGCCGTGTTTAAGAACCTTGATAACGGGTTTACCGGACCCGTTGATGTCGATCACGATTTCTGGCGCTCCATATATCAGATTATGCTTCATTGCTAGAGGATCCTGGTAAGCACCTGTGTCCAGAAATGCTAGATAGTAATCTTCATCTTTACCGGGGAGGTGGAGGGGGATGCCTCCCAGCTTCAAATATTTCTTAGGGAGATGACTAATCCTGAAATCCATTCTATTGAACCAGCTGTCAACACTGGTTTCTATCTCAACATCACTGATGAACTCTCTTAACTCACCCATGCTGTCACAGGTCAGGTCTCCTAGGACGGCCAGCACGTCCGGCTTCTCATTGAGTTTTTGAATCGGCGTTACCTGGAAGTACTGGTTAACAAGTACTGAATCGGGAATATCCGCAAATAATGACAGGTTGACAATAAATCGTCTAGAAGGAGACGTCAGTATCTTGTAGAGTAATGGATCGTTTATTATATTTTCTACTGAGCTAGGATTAGACCTTATTATCTCGGCAAGTTTTACAATGATTTCTTCCCTGTAATGTGTGATAATGTCTTCAACCCTCTCCCGCTCTGCAAGAGTCAGGGTTTTACCTTTAATCTTTGACTGAATATCCCGGGTGTATTGAAGAATCTTTTTAATACCCTCTAACGACTCTGGGATCCCTATTAATCTTTCCCCATTCCCGGTTTCAAAAGGCTTGTATTCCGTGGAATAAGGTCTTACATCAACTACCTTGGCAACAACAATCCGGTGCGAAGCGACAATATATCTGCCTCCTTCGAAAACAAGTGTTGGATGTGGGTGGACATCGTTGAACTTTCTTATCAATAAATTAAGATAATCAACTATTGTGTAGTTTGGGGACTCCGGTGTTCCCTTTCTACTATCATGGTAGGGATAAGCCATTCCTCCTCCAGTGTCTATGATTGAAATGTTTTCAAAGCCAATACTTCTCAAATCATTAAATAAAATCCTAGCTTCATCAAATATGGCTGCAATATGTTTCAACTCATATATCTGAGAACCGCCGTGGATATGGATTAATATCGCTCTTTCATTCAACCACTTGTACTCCTTGATCAGCTTTAACAAGGTGTTGATAGTTAACCCGAATTTTCCCTCAAGCCCCGCGGAATGCGACCATTTTCCACCTGGTTTGTAAAATGGTTTTACCCTTATTCCTACGTTTATTTCACCATACTTCGATAAAACTTGTAAATCGTGCTCGCTTTCCACGTCTACTATAACATGCCATCCTGCTTTTTTGAAGTCCATTAAAAGTTTTAACACGTTGTCGGAGACCACGCCATCATATATTAGAAGCCTCGAGCCCTTGTCCAAATACCTGTGTAGTAGCCTCAACTCTCCTATGGATCCTGAGTTAAACCCCCAGTTAAACTCTTCACCATACCTCCAAATAGCGTCTATAACAAGAGGAATCGGGTTTACTTTCATTGGAAATACAGGTTGAAACTTTCCAGTATATCCGTGAATTTGGGAAAGCGTTTTAAAAGTTTCGAAAACTTTTTTCATTGTACTTTTTATTGCCGGAAGGAACCGGATGTAAGCTGTTTCAAAACCGTACTTCTTCATTAAGTCAATGATTCTTACAGATTCATCCCCTATTTTCAGAACCAATGCTCCTGTTTCATCAATAGTTAAGTATTCCCCGCGAATTGAGTGCTCTAACCCATATAGTTGTTTTGAAACTTCAACGCTCCATTCCGCAGGCTTTGACATCTCTTTTTATTCTCCCTCTGGTTTTTCTAATGGATTTTAATACGTCATGGGTTTTTAAACTAGTCCTCTACTATTCCATTAATGTCGTGGAATACAAGGCTGGTGGCATTGGCAAGCGAAGCATCTCCACTGGAAAGGGTGAAAGCATATATCCTTAATGTTGAACAAGCATTAAACGCTGTCTCGGCACAACCTGTCAGGGATGAAAAAGTGGATAAATTAGTATTGCTGGCTAAATCTTACCTCTCAGATGCTAAATACTATCTCGAACAGAACGATTTCTTCACAGCACTATCCTGCATAGCTTACGCAGAGGGGTTATTAGACGCTATTAAATACTTGGGGCTTTTATCCTTTGAATGGAGGGCTCTCTCGGAACTTTTAAAACGTAGAAGAGTCTTAGTGGCGGGAAGCTTTGAATTCCTCCATCCCGGACACCTGTTTTTATTAAGGAAAGCATGGGAGCTTGGAAGCGTGACAGTTGTTGTTTCTCGTGATAAAAACTTCAGGAAATTCAAAAACAGAACCCCTTTATTGCCTGATACTGTTAGAAGAGAGATTCTTGAATCCGTGAAATACGTTGATAAAGCGGTATTAGGTGATGAAGAGGACTTCCTGAAACCCATTGTAGAGCTTAAGCCTGAGATAATCCTTCTCGGACCGGATCAATGGATTACTCCTGAAGAGCTGAAGGAGAGATTGAGAGAAAGGGGCTTATCAGATGTGGTTGTTTTAAAACTTGAAGAAAGAGTTGGGGAGTGGAGTTCCACCCGTATAGTAGAAGTGCTTAAGAAAATTGCGTGTAATTACTCGCAGGATGTGCAGGAGGATTCTTTCAAAAGCCATTGAAGCCTTTTCTCTTTCTCGTTTTCAAGGGTTTTAACAAAGTCTTTTATCATATTCACCAGCCCGTTTTTATCCACGTTTGGATTATACCCAAGGTGATTGCTAGATACGAGATAGCCATCATAACCCCACTGTCAAGTCCTGTAGCAATAAATCCTGCAACTTTACCTTCCAGCAGGCTTCTACCTTTATGAAAGATCATATGCTCCATGCTTGTTAACCTGTCAATAAAGTTCTTCAAAACCCCGCTAGGGGCGTACCAGTACACAGGCGTTGACACGATCAATCCATCTGCTTCCAGCAACATGCTTGCTACATTGTTGAAATCGTCATCGCTTATAATACATGGAAACTTACAGTACTTGTTTCCATCCGAGACGCATCCAATACACGGCTTAATATTTTTCTCATAAAGATGAACGAACTCAGGTAATCCGCCGCCGTCTACAACACCCTTAGCGGCAACAATTAATAACTGGTTCGAAGACCCGTAGCTTCTCGGAGACGCATTGATCATTAATATTTTCGGCTTGGATGTTTTCAATTGGAACCACCCAGACTAATGGTATCAGGTAAAAGCTAATTTAAAATTCAGACTTTGTGATACCTCACTACCTATTGACCCTGTTCAGGTTCACAAGTGTTTAAAAGGAGAATTCAGCAACGCCAACCGTCTTCATGAATCTGACACGGGTTCGCTCATCATTCAGGTTATGATAATGTGTTATTAAGGATTATAAATTAATAACAATGTGATGCGAGTGATTGAGATGAGCATTAACTTCCATGAAGTAAAGAAGAAGCGGGAGGAGTTTTGGAATAGTAGCCTGGTTTACAAGGCTATTCACGACAGGTTGGTAAAGCAGGGTTATCACTTAATAGGTACGATTGGAGCCGTTAAAAGATGCCACTGGACAAAGGAAGCAGTAGTTAGGAAGAGATTCTGCTACAAGTGCTTATGGTACGGCATTGAGAGCCACAGGTGCATTCAAATGACCCCTGTCGCTGCATGGTGCTGGAACAGGTGTCTACACTGCTGGAGGATTCAGCCAGAAGATGTTGGAATGCATTGGGATGATACTAGGCCGCCGGTTATAGATGACCCGGAAGTACTGGTTGAAGAAAGTATTAGGGTCCACCGCGAGATAATGGCGGGATATAAAGGGAATCCCTCCGCTGATCAATTAATGGTTGAGGAGGCTTTGAAACCTAAGCACGCGGCCATAAGTTTAACCGGTGAACCCCTGCTTTATCCACGCCTATCCGAATTGATCGAGGAATATCATAAAAGAGGCCTCACCACATTCCTTGTCACTCATGGTACAAGGCCCGATGTTTTAAAATCCCTGGTTAAGGAGCCATCTCAACTCTACATTAGCATAGAATCATGGGATAAAGAGTCATACGAATACTTTAACAGACCCCTGGTTCCAAGGGCTTGGGAGCTCTTCCAGGAAACTTTAGAGCTAATACCTTCGTTTAAATCGCCAACTGTTTTCAGATTCACAATAGTTAAAGGGTACAATGATAACGAGAAGGCTTTAGAAAGCTTCTCCAGGTTCGTGGAGAAAGCCCAGCCAACATACATCGAGGTTAAAGCATACATGTTCCTAGGGGGGAGCAGGGGACGGCTTGAGCATTCCAACATGCCCAGTCATGATGATATTAGAAATGTGGGAAGGATTCTGTCAGAGAAAACCGGCTACAAGTTATTGAGCGAAAGCATTCCGAGCAGGATCGTTCTCCTAAGCCGAATCGATAAGCCAATAAGGCATGGAAAAGGCTGCCCTGACGGTGTCGAGCATCCAGAGAAGTACGCTCCAGCCTTCTCGAAGGAGTATGAGGAGCTTACGGATTAACCGAAGATTTTCTTACATGATTCTTCGGAGAAAGACTCTCTTATTATTTGAGCCTGTCTAACAATACCTATCTCTAAGTCATCCAGCGTGAAAACAACGGAGGGGATTATCTTGTGCTTATTTAATAAGGAGAGACAGACTCTTTTGTGACCGTCTAGAACATAGTATGAATGATTGATCCGGTATACTAGAATGGGTTCTTCAATTTTAACTTCTTTATTCAGGCTTCCACCCAGAAGCATCTGAGTAGGCTTCAACACGTCAAGTCTTACATTCTCAAACCATACTCTCGCTATTCTTCCATGAAGCTCTTCTAGAAAATGAATAGTATTGACCATGTGTCTCCAGGTGAGTAAGGACTCAGGCGTGTCAACAGGGTTTACGAATTTAATCTTGTATAGAGGTGTCGAAAAAACAGGCTGGTAGCCGGCTGCATTAATTAAAACAGCTCTAACATGCTTTCTCATCCATAGAGACACTAATGCTCTGTGATGACCGTCTATGATGTACTTGTATGCGTTTTTTCCAATAACCACTATGATCGGTACATCATAGGATTCAAACAATGTTTTTTGAAGCACGAGACCCAGCTTATCGGCTTCTATATGGGTCTGAGTCGTGTATAATTCGAACGGGTTAACGAATCCTTCACCCATGATAACTGGGCTTAGATTCTTCATATTCAACAATGAAAGGGTGTGCAAGGTTTTCCGCTCTACGTCTCTCCTGTCAGACAGTTTCAGCCTATTATGACTCGACAAGTCTTAACTCCCTGCCAGCATAGAGAATGACTAATGCTTCCCTACGCATCTCCTCCAGCAGTATTTTCTCAGTATCGCTTAGCTTCTCAATGTCGCTGGTTTTTAAAGGAAACTTTCTTTTAAACTGGTCGTAAAACGACCTTTCAACAATGAGTTTACCTATCCTAACTATCTTACCTTCATACAGCATTCTTTCAAATAAGCTTCCCAGTACTGCTTGAGCATCATTGAACGATAAAACAGGAGATGGTAGCATTTTACTCTCCTTCCTCGGCTCTGTCAAATAATTTAAAGCTTTCCGTAACTCCTCAATTTCTTTCTCAATCTTTGAAAGTCGTTTCTCAATAGCATCAAGCCTTAATCGTGTCTCATCCGCGATTGATTCGAGAGTGCTCTCAGGAAGTGATTCTTCCCCCTCTTTAATATGCTCCTCTGTCAATTTTTCTAGTTGGGCCGGGGTCTGCTGCGCTTTCTCAGCGCTTTCACGGTGCTGAATAGTCTTGGAAGCGATGTACTCTAACAGCCTGCTTCCTCGCTCTGTCAACACATATCCATTGCCTGATTTTTCAACATAGTTATCGTTTTTCAGCTTGTATAGTATTTTTCGAACAATAACCGGGGAGAGACCTGTAGAGTTTGATATGTCTTTAATACTTGAAGCAGGGTAGGTGTTTAAGTACTCCAGGATAATGTGGGTATACGTCCTTCTAGAGCTCAACACTTTTCCCAATTTAATAATGCTGGTAAAGCGCTTATATAGATGTAGCTTCCTATTTTCGAGAAGGAAAGGCTCAGATAGGATTTAAAAGGATAAAATCCATTAAAGATGTTAGATAAACCTAACAGGTGCTTTCAATGAGCGGGTTGTTCGACCAGGAAACAGAATCCGAACTTAAAAACATATTCGCTAAATGGCCCAGGAATCTAAAAGACACCTTGATAATTGATGAAGATAGGCATGAAGGGCCTCATTCACATGAAAACCCTCTTGACCACTGCCACACTTGTGACGATGCCGTGATGCTGGCTAACGAGTTGGCCAGGATAAGCGAGGGGAAGCTTAGATTCAACATTATGAAGAAAGCTGAGGCTAAGGAGTATAAACCCCGATATCTCCCATCATTCATATACGACACACCGTCAAGGAATGTGCGATACTATGGTCTCCCAAGCGGGCAGGAATTCGCCCCATTCATATTTGTACACGAATACATAGCAACTAACGCGCTGAAGCTGCCCAAGGAAGTGATCGAGGAGGTGGAAGCGATCGATGCACCGCTTCACATCAAAGTATTTGTAACGCCGGAGTGCCCTTACTGTCCACTCGTAGTGGACTTCGCTAACCAAGTCGGCTTAATAAACCCCAACATTATTGTTGAGACCATTGAGGCTATGGAAAACCCCATTGAAGCAGATTACTACGGGGTACAATACGTTCCCTTCGTAGCCATCACCAGGGTTGAAGACTATTACAGATACGGTGCAAAACCGGTTGAAGTGATACCAGGGTACCTACCCCCTGAAGAAGCTGTAAAGGTCATATCGAGAGCTGCCAGGAAATTGAAAAGAAGCTAGTTAGGGTGTTTCAGTCAGCATGAGCGTATCAACCCGAGAAGAAGAGTATATTGAGGTAATATACGAGCTCCAGGAATGCGGTAATTTAAAGATAAGGGAGATCGCGAGAAGGCTTGGCGTTAGACCAAGTAGCGTGGTGGAGTTTTTAAGAAAGCTGGAGGAGAAGGGTCTCCTAGAATATGAGAAGGGGGGAAGGGTCCAATTAACAAGCAAGGGCTTAGAACTCGCTAAATCTCTTGAAGCGAAACATCAATTGCTGTACAAGTTTCTTATCGCATTAGGAGTTCCAAAAGAGATTGCTATAAGAGATGCGTGTAAAATGGAGCACTACCTCCACCCTGAAACAATAGTTAGGATAAAGGAGTTTCTAAGCAAGTGCAACATGGGAGAGCTAAAATAGTTTTACACTATTAAGGTTTTTCTCCATTTCAACCACAATTCTAACAGGATCCTTCCCAGCGAAGCAGTACCATTTCATCTCGTCAAACTCCAACTCTTTCAACCCGTTGAACAATAAATGTTCAAAACAAACAAGAGCCAGCTCATCCTCCATAAGTGAATCCTTAACACTTTTTCTCTGAATTTTATCCAACCTTACTACCTCCCTGTATTGTCGTGATAAGTAGATTTCAACCTCATAGGATAATCCCCTCTCAGTTATACACGAGAAAACCACTCTCCCCTTAACAGCTTCTTGGATAGACGTATGAGAGAGGAATCTACTGATCGCGTCGAATAATCGGTCAACGCACTTGAAGCCCGCCACTTTTCTAGAAACAACAGATGCAGGGTTTACATTGTCATACTCGTAGAATTCTGAGACTGCTTGTAAAGCATCGTTTACGGGAAGTCCTTTCAAGAGAAATCCTGCTAGTAGCCCTATGAAAATTCTCTCATCCACCGCTTCACTGGTGAGAAAACCTGTCAGTTCGCTGGATGAGGAACCGGTGTAAAACAAGCCGTTGAAGGGTTTGTTAACGACGATGCCGCCTTCATCGCCTATACGGTACTCTTCTCCACGAATCTTAACTATCCATGTGTTTTTTATCCTGTATATAAGATTCTCGCGAGAATCGCAGTTTTCGACAACAGGTTTCACACCGTTCATCATTAACCCGTGTGAAATGTTTACAGCATCATCTAAGGAGATGCCTTCGATGCAAACACTACTCATGTCGATCACCCCTTCATCTTGTACAGAGTCGGATTTACGAGGAGAACGCCTTTGAGCATTCTCAAATTGTCGATGAATTCTGAAACCCGTTTACCCTCACCTTTAACGATGATGTTTAACATGCATGTTTCCTCATCTAAATGAACGTGGAGTGTTGAAACAACTATTTCCAGGAATTCATGCTGAAGATCTGTTAGTTCGCTGTCAATGTTTTTCTTGCCATGATCGTAAACCACATTTATAGTGCCAACCACGGCCCCCTCTTTCAAAGGTTGGTTTAGATACATGTACAGCCTTAAGGCTTCTTGAACAAGCTTGCTCAAACTCACGTTTTCCCCTTTAGAAGAAAACTTGGCAATCTCCTCGTAGATGTCGGCCGGTATGTAAACTCCTATTTTAACCCCCTTCATTAACTCCCCCGTCTGAATAGCATGATATAAAAGCTTATTCAAATATTTGTCGAAATAGGGATGACCGCAGCCCTCCTGAAAGAACCCGAAGGATGTTTGATTCACGGACCGGGGGACCGGATATTTCTCCAGTAATACCGGCTAAACCGGTTTAAAAAAAGTATCCTTCGGATAAGCTACTGGTGAGTTAAATGCTAAATGTTAGTGAAAAAATAATATCGAGAGCAACGGATTTAACGAATCTTTTAATGCTGAAGTATATTACGATGCTTGAAGACTTGAAAGTCTATGAGGCTGAGGTAGAATCCTCGGATATGAGCCCGGAGGATAAGGAAGCAACTCTTTCTATGATTAACTTGTTGAAAAACATTGTTGTAAAAGAAATTTATTCCCTTGCTGCGGAAGGATTATTTACCGGTACTAATACGCAGGAGGAGAGCGTCGCGCTCTGATCATCTAAAATCACGTTTTTATTATCACTTACTTAATAGATTATTTTTGATGAATTAGCGAGGT
>NZ_DBOUKL010000050.1:0-5558 GCF_059755995.1 Thermosphaera sp.
GGGTAGCCATAGCTCGAGCACTGGTCGGCAACCCTGAAATAATACTGGCCGATGAGCCCACTGGGAATCTTGACAGGAAGAGTGCTAAGCTCGTCATCGAAACCTTCATAAAACTAAACGAGACGGGGATAGCTGTCTGCATTGTAACACACGATCCCGAGATCGCTAACTGCACAAACAAGATTTTTATTATAAGAGACGGCTCAATCATATCAGTTAATGAGCCGGAGAAGGAGAAGTGTATTTTGTACACGATTCAAGGGTGATAATCCATGAAGAAAGCTTCAATTTCCATTCAACTTGCTTTCCTAATCTTGACTTCAATTTTAAGCACACTCGTACTAGTTGGGGACTCGCAAGAATGGGTGGTTGAAAGCGTATCTTTCAAATCATCAGCGAACACTCCAGTGTACCCGGGAAGCAGAGGGGCTCAGCTCGTCGTAGAGGCGAGATACAATGGAGCCTCCAATGCTACATCACCAGTAGCGTGTCTCACCGAAACACCTGAAGTGTTCACAATACCAAGCAAATGTTCAATAGCATATGATGGTGAGGATAAGCCACTCACCCGGATAAGCACTGGGGAAATCGCGAGATACGTCTACAGCTTGGAGGTCGACAGGAATGCACAGCCAGGCTTCTACGAGATGGTGCTTAACATCACATACTACACTGCGGAGGCAGGTGTCCAGTACACGTTGCTGCCTTTAACCGTTGAAATCGCTAGACTTCCTCCCTTGGAAATCGTTGCTGAAAGCGCCTACTTCACCCCTTACGCCTATCCCGGTGCTAGCAATATCGGATTAGCAGTAAAAATCAGGAATAATGGAAGCACAAGCATATTAGTGTTAGACGCTTCTATTGCATTCCCCGAGTTCATAACTCCGTCTTCAGCCAATGTAAGCTTAGCGGGGATTCAGCCGGGCGAGTCGGCAACTATTTATGTCCAGGGACTAACGATAAGCCCTAACGCCCAACCCGGGGAATACTTGTTATCCATAACCCTGAATGCTACCCTTACAACAACCGACGGTGTCAGGTACTCGTCCAGCACAATTCTTCAAGCAACGGTGGAGGTGTCTGAGCCGCCTAGCGTGAACGTGCAGATCCTGGATTATGGGTTTACAGCTGACGCGGTTTTGAGCGGGTTGAACGGCACGAACATCTACGTAGCTCTTCAATCCTATGAACCCGGGATTATAAACATTGTTTTCTACCGTGCCGAAATAGTAAACGGGTTTTTCCAAAACGGGAGCCGGGCTAAAATCGGCGAGTTGAACGCTGTCTTAAACTATCTTGACACATATACGTTTTTAATTAATAGTGTTTCAATCGAAGAAAGCTCTGACAGTGTTCTCTTGTTCCTCACGTTAAACGCGCAGGTTTCAAGAGATGGGGCAACGTTCCCGACTTCAATTAATATTACATTATATTTGCCGATAACTACAAGAGAGCTTTTGATCAACGTGTCGAGAGTCGAATGGGCCTCGGTCAACGCCTATCCCTCATCCACGGGTAATACGCTCGTTGCTTCAATCCTTAACCTCGAGTCTTTTAGCCTGAGAGATGTGACTGCAACGCTGAATCTTCCAAGCGTGTTTTACCCTCAAACAGTGACGGTTTACAACGCAGTTGTCAACGCTTACTCGGTTTCAGAAATAGCCTTCTCAGGGATTGCCATATCCTCGACAGCCAGGCCAGGCAGGTATCAAGCGGAAATCACAATACGTGGGTTCATAGTTAACAGAGATGGTTCAACAAGCCTTGTCACACTCGTCTTCAGCATAGAAGTCATAGTTAGCGACCCCGGCCAATTAAGCCAGTTCACCCCTGAGTTAAGAATACTGGATTACTACTGGGGTGATGGAGCACCCATGTATATTTACCCCGGGAACTCACGCGCACCATTCACCATCATTCTTCAGAACATAGGGCTATTTAGCGTAAGCGATGTTGTAGTTTCTCTCGAACCGGTTAACAATGATGTATCTATGTTAAACACCAGGTTATTCTGCTCCCCGAGCTTGAATCCGGGCGGAATATGTAGCGTTGTCTTTTACGCTGATCTATCCAATTCTTTACCCGGTGTGAAAGAGTTCGTTGTAAACGTAAGCTACTATGTTAACGCTTTCAACACCGAAGTGTTTTTCATGCAGTCTCATACCATATCGGTGATGCTGCCAAGCTATCCCGCAGGGGATGGTGTCATCCTCGCTGAGTATAGGTGGTTGAATAACTACCCAGCCTATCCGGGGTCTGAAAAAGCACTATACTACTTTTCAATTGTGAACCTGGAAGCATATCCCGTGTATTCCATATGGATAGAGATGAGAACGCCTGAAGGAGTCAGGGTCTCCCAGGGATACTCTCAAAGAATTTATGTTCCAGGACCTGTTCAAAGCCTTCAAACACTATCTTACAGCATCCCATTAGACATATCTGGGAACCTAACCCCTGGAGCCTACAGTGGAACAATAGTGATCGATTACTACTTACAGACGGCGGGAGGAGGGGTGAGGAAAACTGTGTCTTTTCCTGTTGAACTACTCGTTCAGGATGCTTCATCAGCTTTCAATCTTATCAGCTATGGGTGGTTATCAGGAGAACCTTCACCACCATCCAAAGGCGTCAGGTACTTCCTAGTCTTCCGAAATGAGTACATTCCCACTATAACAAACCCGATTTTAAGGCTCGACCTGCCTCCAGGGATTACTGATGCTACTACCGGGGAGGCCTCAACAACCGCGACTCCGATGGTACTGTCCGGGGGGGTTCCAGGCACGCCAGAGCTCGCACAATTGATTCAATACTTTACCGGCAACATTCCCCAGGGTATTAGTCTACCGGGCCAATCATCCTCGTATACTAAAGGAGATATTATAGCATTCCTGCTCAATCTTAATGTTGAAGGACTTGTTAACGATAGGTTGCAAATCAACGGTACAATAGAGTTCGTGGATCACTGGGGCTCCATATACCGCCAACCCGTAAGAATACCTCTCATCATACGAGGAAGCCCGGTCCTTCTTGAAGTAAATGTTACAACCCCGCTAATCGTTTTCAATAATGGAACAGGCCTGTTCGAGCTTGAAATCAACAACCCCTCGAGCTACAGCGCTTACGAGGTTTACGTTGCCCTAGTACCTTTAACAGGTAACGCTATGCCCCAGGGGAATATTAAGTACGTTCCAGTTCTACCCGGCCACTCCAAGCAGGTGGTAAGGTACGAAGTGGTTTACACCCCTGTATCCATAAGTTTAGGCGCAGGAGTCTCCGCCAGCCCCTCATCGGCAGCTTTCACAGCTACCCTAATTTACAAAGACTCCTCAGGATATGTCAGAATGGTAAACAACACCGTGGCAGCGGTGATCAAACCTTTCATAGAAGTCCAGATCGCTGATGAAACCAATGCTAAGTATTCAGACGGGGTGCTAGCCGTTAATGGTTTACTATACAACGTTGGCATATCACAAGCTAGGAGCGTTATAGTATTCTTGAAATACGGGGATAAGGAGGCAAAAACCCTGATGGGTGATTTAGACCCTGGCTCCCAATCCCCGTTCAGGCTTGAAATCAGGAATATCGGCTTAACAAGTGAGACATGCACAGTCATAGTCTCGTACAGGGATAGCTTCAATGTCGAATACACCATTGCTAAGGAGATACGGGTAGCAGTAATACAGCCCTCTCCCACGGCGACAACGACTCCATCCCCAGCTCAGGTTCCCTATATTGTCATAATAGTTGCTGTGAGCCTCTTCTTAATAGGGGTGTTCGTGCTGATCTACCGCCTACTAAGCAAATATAAAATAACCATGGTTGAGCGCTGATGCGTTTACTGGACATGGTTCAGTTGAGCACTAAAACCCTCTCCGAGAGAAAAGTGAGAGCCGTATTAACAATAATTGGGATAGCTATAGGGCCGTTAGCTCTCATAACAATCACAAGCGTCACAAGCGGTTATGGAAACTACATTATCCAGAGCATACTAGGTCTTGGTCAAAACATGATCGTTGTAATGCCTGGACAGAACTACAAGCTCACTCAGGACGACTTAGAGCTACTTAAATCGATTGAAGGAGTCGTGGATGCAACACCTTTCTACTCTACCCAGGGAGAGATAACTGTAGGGGGAGAGAGAAAAACTGTTTTCATATATGGCGTAGATTCAACCTTTCTTCTGAAAGCAATAGTGAGCTTGCAGGTGAAGGAAGGTTCCCCGCCGCTGGAGACAGATATTGGTAAGGCAATGATAGGCTACTCCATAGCCTTTGACAACACTGGCGCTAGGCAGTATGGAGTCGGTGACGTTATTTCGGTAACAGTTTACCAAGTCGGGGAAGGAGGTAGGTTACAGATAAAAAGGTTGAACGTAGCTGTCACAGCGGTTTTGGACAAGTATGGGGGAGCGGCTTTTCTGAACCCTGATCAAACAATCTTCACCCCTATTGAAACTATTCAGAAAATCCTGGGGATCAAGGATTGGGCCGGTATCTTATTGTTAGCCGAGGATCCTTCTCAAGTCGACCATATAACTGCTAAAATCCGGGAATTTTACGGAGGGAACGTTGATGTTATCTCGTTTCTCGCCCTGGCTCGAATAGCTATGAGCATCATAAACACCGTTGATTTTATAACGTTCGCAGCCACACTCTCAGCATTCGCTGTTGCAATAGCTGGAACCGCTTCAACAATGATTACGAGCGTTATCGAGAGAACGAGAGAAATAGGGGTTATGAAGGCCATAGGTTTCAAAGACTGGCAAGTGCTTCTTTTAATCATCATGGAGGGTGTTCTAATGAGTATTATAGGCGTGGTGATCGGAAGCGCTCTCGGCGTCCTAGGAGCTCAGCTCTTATCAAACTACGGTTTAACCATAACCGGAGGAGCCGTCTCAGTTAGGATCGAGGCATCTCCCGACCTCTCCCCGATCTTATTCCTACGAACAACTATTCTAACGATTTTCGTCGGAATCGCCGGCGCAGCGTTCCCAGCTTACAGGGCCATGAAAATACCCCCGGCAGTAGCGTTGAGATATGAGTAATTGATATTGCTTTTTAATTTGTTTAACGTAAATAGATCCTGAAATGGTGGCTTAAATTGTCCAGCAATGTTTATGAGTTGATTAGCAAATGGCTAGTCGAGGAATCATTCACTATTAGGAAGCTTGAAGCGCCTCCGGAGGCTAAGATATCGTGGGGGTTGGATGTTTTCACGCCCGGTCAACCAAGCGTCAACTTTAAAATACTTAACCCTGCCGACAAGCCTGACCGAGTCTTAATCATATTGGGAATAGGTATATCCCCCGATCACAAAAGGGAGCTTGAAAAGCTGAGGCAGACTGATCGGTTGAAAATTATCTCTAACATTCTTGGAAAAGCCCTGAGCGTGTGTATAGATTGTCAAATAACTGTTCAACCCAACATGATAGAACCCCAGGCCTTAAGCATACTACTCGTCCTTTTCAACGAGGAGATAACCCTGTACGGTAAGCCCTACTTCATGAGGCTTGTGGCGAGAACCCTGAACACTTACTTCGCGATAATATCCGGTTTTAA
>NZ_DBOUKL010000051.1:0-21519 GCF_059755995.1 Thermosphaera sp.
CTTATACACGGGGTGATTTATGATCGGGTGAGATACTGTGGAGTAGACTTTTAATTTAAAGCCTCTCGCAATTAGAGGTAGGCTAGTGTAGTATACGCCTCCACCATAGCTCCATCTTATTCCCCGATCATCCTCAATAATATCCAGCGTCGGGTTACCATATATGCATATTTCCTCAGTCAGACCTTGCTTCACCCATTCTCTTACGTATTTCCTCCAGCTTGCTGGAGAGTCCCCTACTGTGGAAATTCTTTATATGCTCTATTAAGTCGTCCATAGAGAAGAATAAGGAGATCTCGCCCTTTACTTCTGTATGAGCAACGCTCTTGTCCAGGCATGTGGAGTTAGCGTTTAAACAAATCGGGCAGGCTATGAGTCCGGTTACTTTATCTCTGCACGTAGTCAGGACTATCCCATTTCCCTCCAATCTAATGGCTTCCCATTTAGGCTCCCACGTATATGCCAACTACTTCACCACTTCACAAATCAGATTAAGTCATCCATACTTGGGCAACAGGACTGATTTCTCATAGTTCTCTAAAGTGAAAGATCTTGAATCAATCCTCACAATGTTGAAGCCTTTAACGTGCTTTAAGAATTCGTCAACAGGTTTTATCGGCAGGTTCAATCCTTTAATCCAGTAATGTATTGGTAGAATATTCCGCGGCTCTATCGACTCAGCAACCTCCCAGGCTTCATGAGGCTCAATAGTGTAAAACCCGCCTACCGGTATTATCAGTAAGTCAACTCCTCTGAGCTTCGATATCACATCGGAGGAGGGTTTATCGCCTAAATCACCCATGTGAGAAACCCTCCTGCCTTCCACATCAACCATGTAAATAGTGTTTCTACCCCTTCTCTTCCCCCCGGCTTTATCGTGAAATGATTCAAACCCTTTTACGTGTACATTATCCACCACAGCCTCGCCCACGAATTCCTTGAAGACGCGGGTCTTGTCTTTCTTGACAACTTCTACCGCGTTGTGATCGAAATGCTCGTGGCTCACGAGAACAAGGTCAGCCTTAACATTCGGCTTCTCCAACCCAATACTTCCACCGTCATGAGGATCGAATACTATCGTATAGCCGTTGCTCAACTCAAGGGATACGCAAGCATGCCCATGCCACGTGACTTTCATATAACTCACGTTTAAAATTATATTGTAAAACCTATATATGGATTTCAACCGGGGTTTGAAATGAGCGTTTCCGATCTAATAGGATTGCTTGCAGTGATAGCTACTTTCGTACCCCAGATTTTGTTCTACATATCCCATAGCTTCTTCTACATTATTTCCAGGAGGTTCAAAAGTTCTTTTGAAAAGATTGAGGAGAATTACAAGTCGGTAAGCTTCATAGTACCAATTAGGAATGAGCCTTTAGATTATATTGAGAAATTACTGGAGTACATTGGGGGGTTTAATCTCCCCGAGTATGAGATCTTAATAGTTTCAGACGATGACGAAAACGTAAAAGAAGAGTTATTCAGGAAGCTTCACGAATGGAGGAGTAAAAGGTATAATGTATGGCTCATATGGAGGAAGCATCCCGTGGGGTTTAAATCTGGGGCGTTAAACACAGGATTATATGCTTCAATAGGAGATTACGTCTTCCCGCTAGATGTGGATTGCAGGCCTGAGAAATGCCTTCTCGGAAAATCAATAAGCTTGATGGAGAAAAACCCTTCCGTAGTAGGAGTTGTTGGGAAATGGGAGCCTTTAAACATAGATGATAGATTGAGTCAGGCCATTGGCTTAACAATGAAGGTTATGGTTGAAACACTTTTCAAGGGTAGGTCTGTATTAGGGCTGAGTGTTTTCCCGCTGGGAACGGGAACAATCTTCAAGTCGAAACCTCTGAAGGAAGAGCTGAGGGGATGGGATGTTGAAAGAATTCAAGACGACATGGAGATTGGTTGTCGAATAATCGGTAAAGGGTATAGGATAGAATACTTTGATGATTGTAAAGCATATGTAGAGGTTCCGAGCTCCTACAAAGGCCTGAGAATCCAGCAAGCTAGATGGGCCTACGGGGCAACAGATGTTTTCATGTCAAGATTTAAACAGCTGGTAAAATCCCCTCAGAGGCTTCTCGGGAAAATTGAAAGTTTAATGTTCCTTCTTCAGTATCTCCCCGCGATGCTTGCATTCTTCGGCACTATTATTCTCGCAACACTCTACTCGTTGACAAAAATCGACTACCTTTTAATGTATTATTATGTCTTCGTTGCATGGATCGGTTTCCAAGGGGTTTACGGGTACATTCTCTACTCGAAAATCAACGCTGTCCTGAATAATAAATGGGCTGCGATTGTTAACCTCGGCCGAAACGCCGCGGTGGTGACGGCTCTCACTCCCTACCTATCATGGAGCATGATTAAAGCCTTCCTCCGGATGAAAATAACATATAAACGGACTCCTAAGGGCGTGTTTGAGAGGGCGGGATCCCGTGCTAGGGTTCCAGTCGAGTTCATAACTGGTTCAGCATTCTTCACGGTATCGATATATCTTCTATTCTCAGGAGCGGTTCTGACAGGGCTTTGGGTTTTGCTGCAATCACTGGGTTATCTGTATGTTTCATATAGGTGGCCAGGTAGCGTTTTCAAAAGCTGAAACTAGTGAGTCTTAAAAGTTATTTTAAACATTCGAAAAAATGGGTTGGCATTAGTGATTACATACGCGGATAAGGATTTCACTAAGGAAGAAGTTTACAACCTCCTTCTACCTTTCGTTAGAGAGTGGTTAATCCAACAATACGGCGATTTAACCCCTGTTCAGAGGAAAACTATTCCCCTCGTGAAGGAAGGGAAGAATGTACTAGTATCCAGCCCCACAGGCACAGGGAAAACTCTCGCAGTTTTCCTCGGGATTATTGACAACCTCTATCGATTCTACCTTACCCATGGTACATTGCCCGAGGGAGTATATGTGGTTTACGTAAGCCCCTTGAGAGCGCTTAACAATGATATGAGGAAGAATTTGATAGAGCCCATTAAGGGGATCAGGGAGATTGCGAGACTCCAGGGAGTAGAGTTACCCGAGATTGAAGTGGCGGTTAGGACGAGCGACACCCCGGCTAACGAGAAGCAAAGGATGGTTAGGAAGCCTCCACATATACTAATAACCACGCCTGAGTCCCTCGCTATCGCGTTGAATGCTCCGAAGTTTAGAGAAAAGTTGAGAAACACGCAAGTAGTCATTATCGATGAGATCCACGAGCTTGCTTCAAGCAAGAGGGGGAGCCATCTCTCACTAAGCACTGAGAGGCTTGAAAACATTACAGGGAAAAGTATTCAGAGAGTGGGTTTAAGCGCGACTATCTCCCCGTTAGAGGAGGTTGCATCGTTCCTGGTAGGATATAAGGATGATGGTACTCTTAGAGATTGCGTCATTGTCGACGCACGTTTCGATAAAAAACTAGACATAAAAGTGTTAATGCCTGTTGAAGACCTCATCCATTCGAGCGCTGAAGAGCTAAATGAAGCCATTTATAATCAGCTATTGAAAGTGATTAAAAGGCATAAGACCACCCTCATATTTACTAACACGAGGAGCGCGACTGAAAGGGTTGTCTTCAAGTTGAAAAAGACCATGGAGAAGAGCAGGATTTTCGACATAGATGATATTGAAGCACACCACAGTAGCTTAAGCCGGGATGTTAGGTTGGATATCGAGAATAAGCTGAAAAACGGCTTACTTAAAGCTGTGGTTAGCTCTACATCCTTGGAACTGGGAATAGACATAGGCTACATTGACGTGGTCGTCCTGCTCAGCAGCCCTAAGAGCGTTACCAGGCTTCTGCAGAGAGTGGGGCGTGCAGGACACCATATTCGCGAAGTCAGCAAGGGCAGGATCATAGTAGTTGACAGGGATGATCTCGTGGAGTGTACCGTGCTCGCCAAGCTGGCCTTGGAAAGGAAGATAGACAGGATCAGGATTCCTAAAAACCCGCTAGACGTGCTGGCGCAACATATAGTAGGGCTTTCATTAGAAAAGAAATGGAGTGTTGAAGAAGCATTCAGGCTGGTTAAAAGATCATACAGCTTTAACTCACTGTCCCTCGAGGATTTTCTAAGCGTGTTGAAATATCTTGCAGGAGAGCTGGGAGATTTCTACGAGTATCAACGAGTATATTCGAAAATATGGTTGGATGAGAAGGAAGGGGTTTTCGGGCGTAAAAAGACCTCGAGAATGATATACTATCAAAACATAGGGGTTATCCCAGACGAGTCTAAAGCCCACGTATTCACTACAGAAGGGAAATACGTTGGTGATCTGGAAGAAGGGTTTGTAGAGTACCTTGCTCCAGGAGACTTATTCGTGCTTGGTGGTAGAGTCTACGAGTATCTCGGGAGCAAGGGTTTCAAGGTTAAAGTACGACCTGCAGACGGATTAAGACCGACAGTGCCAAGCTGGTTCAGCGAAATGCTCCCCTTAGCCTACGACTCATCCCTGGAGGTAGGAAAGTTTAGGAGACTGGTGTCGGATTGGATTGACATGTGGGATAGAGAGAAAGTCGTGGAAGAGATCATGAAAAACTATTATTTAACAAAAAGTGCAGCTGAAACGATTTACGAGTATGTTAAGCTTCAGAAAGCATACACTAAGGCTCCAGTACCGTCAGATAAAACGGTTTTAATAGAAGTTTACGATGAACCGGATAGGAGAAACGTTATTGTACACTCATTATTTGGAAGGAGAGCTAATGATGCATTGTCAAGAATTTATGCATATTATATCGGGAAAAAGCTAGGTGTAAACGTTAAATTAACAGTTACCGATAACGGATTCATGATTTCGATACCTGGACACCCGGTGCTTAACTGGGCTGAGATTTTCGCTGAGCTACCCACTGACCCTGAAAACATATATGCTGATTTAGTTAAAGTTCTAAGGAAAACAGAGTTGATCAAGAGACGGTTTAGACATGTTGCCGTTAGAAGCTTCATGCTCCTCAGAAAATATAGGGACTCGGAGAAAAGCTTATCCAAGCTCCAGGTTAACGCTGAAGAACTGCTCAAGGCAGTTGAGGAGATAGAGAATTTCCCAGTGTTAAAGGAGACTTATAGAGAAATTCTCATGGATTACATGCATCTAGACGAGGCTATCGAGATTTTGGAGAAAATAAGGAGTGGTGAAATAGGAGTTGTTGAAATTGGTCCGTTAGACGTGCCATCGCCTTTCGCTCACAGCATCGTCGTGCACGGATACAGTGACGTCGTGCTAATGGAGGATATGAGGAAGCTTCTGAGAAGGCTTCACGAGAAAGTTTTGGAGAAACTCCATGACTATTCTTAATAAAGCACTAACCGCTCTTCTCCTTATCACTAGTGTTTGCCGCTTCACTAGGCTTCTTTAAAATATCCTTTAAATCTTGATCCGACAGCTCGAACACTGATTCCGCTATTGCCTTCACATAATCATCGCTTGGAGTAGCCTTTGAAAAGCCTATTCTAATAGCTAATGCCTTTTTCAAAGCCTCTTTATACTCTCTCGATTTCACCTCACCGCGAAATATCATTTCGGCAAGCTTGAAAGCAACGTAAAACCTAGCATATTTCAACACCGTCGCCTCTTCCTCTGGGAAAGCTTCCATGGTTTTTCTAAGGATGGTGGCAAACTCTTCCTCTTTCGCGAACCCCAGTACCAACTTCGTTAAAGGTATTCTCAGCATTCGAGCAACGGTGTTGCTATCAATAACGCCTGTTGATGAGACTTCTTTCAATATTTTTCTAGCTGTTTCGAAGTCTCCTTTCAAAACATTTTCCACGGCTTTCTCATATGATTCCTCAAGATAGAATACTTTCTCAAAAAGCTCCGGATACTCCTCATGCAGGTTTAGCCCGTGTTTCCCTACTACATATATCGTTGCCATTTCCTTATCATATATGTCCTGCGGTAGAGCTTTCCCTCTTATAGGCTGTAGCCCTTGCCTTTCGTATGTTTTTCTCAAAAACTCTACGACATATGGCCGGGTCAACTCGCCAGTCCTCTTGGACAGCTCGCTTAAGATGCTAACCGCGACTTGAATCCTCCTCTTGTAAGGAGATCTCTCCCGCATCTAATCACCCTTCAAGAGCCCGGTTCTCAACAATCTTTTAAGCCGCAGATCCAAGCTTGTAGCCCCTGTGTAAACCCTTATCTTGGATCCGTCACTGCTTACTTTTATCTTAACGGTTCTGATACTAGAAATATTTTTCTCGAGCTTAATAATGATTGTCGTGTTTTTAAGGCCTCTTTTTATAAAGATATGCTCTACTTTTCCATACTCATTATTCAATACCTGAATAACCCGTGCCAGAGCTTGGGTTAATTTCTCTTCTTTCAAACAGCTAAGCACCTTTCCGCCAAGCAAACTTTAAACTGATTATACCCAGGTTGTCCGCTATCTCAATCAGCCATGATGCTACTAGCTGGGCAATCTTGGTCATGCAGTGAACAGTATCCACTTCCTTGCCGAAAAAACTCTTGCAGGCGATTCTCGCAGGGGTCTCCTGGATTTCCTCTAAGTATTTCTTAGAAAAATGATCAATTAATACCCCGAGGTTTGCTGCTTCCTGCTGTTTAACTAGGGTTTCAAGCTCTTTCAAATCATCAGATGAGGGAATTGGCCCGCAGCTCTCGCCTTTCAACTCCCTGCAGGCATCATAGTATTTGTATAGGAGCTCGTAGGAGTTTACAATTTTCCCAGAAGCCATAAAAGGGATGTGATTCAATAATCCCACCGTTACTGTAGAATTGTTTCCTTTATGATTTTACGTATCCGCTCCTTATAGGTTTCATCAAGACTATCATACAACATTTTCAAAGCAGAAAGAATGTCTTGAATAATTATCATATGAATCTTTTCCTCCTCGTAAGGCTCCATTATGGCTAGTGCTCTTCTAATAACTTCATTGCTCGGGTGTGTATCTCTCTTCAAATACTTCCTTATAGCAGTTGGTGTAACCCCTAAATTCCTCGCTAAATCAACTAAGCTTCTCGTAGATATCAACGTTTCAATTATTTTAAACCGTGCCTCCTTGCTGAGCCATTCAACCGGGATCAGGGGTGCTTTCTCTTCCATCTCATAATCCTCTGTACCGATATCCTTGTTCAACTTCAACCCTCGAACAAGGATTATTTTGTGATATTCCACTATTTATAGGATTATGACCATAATTATTTGCTTGGTGCAAAGGGTTTGAAGCAGAAGGTTGTAGTTTTCGATGGTTCGCTGAGAATCATGGAAAATCCCGCCATCGCGTTAAGCCCAGGGCACATGCTGGTGAAGCCTTTAACAATATACCTTGGATTCCCCGAGAAATTAGTCACCTCAGGCTTGATGCCTTTCAAGATACCTGTCACGCCGGGATCCATGGGGATTGGGAAAGTCGTTGAGACCTATAATGATGACTCTAGCATTATAGGTAAGAACATAGTGATCTCCCCTTTCCACAACGATGAAGTCCTAGGAGTCGATAGGAATGGGTTATTAGGCAACTTTGTCACGCTTCCCACGGGCTATGTTCACAGCGCGGTTGAAAAACCACATGCTCTGCAAGCATTGACTCCTCTTGTTCATCACGCGTACGCGATCGCGGAAAAACTACATGATAACCCCTTAATACTAGGCTGTGAACTACTTTCAATCCTCACCGGGGTTTTCTCAAGGAATAGGGAGTTCGAACCAGCGTTTATCTGCGGGGAGGATTCAAGAGAGGCCTGCAAGCTCGGGTTTAAAGTCTATAAAAACCTTGGCGAAATACCGGAGACAGTTAAATCATTGGTGGTGACTTCCTATAACCCTATACTTACAGGAGTCGTCATCGAGAAAACCCATCCACAACACATCATTGTCTCCCCCTTATCATTCACAAGCTTCCTGAGGCTTCCCTTGAAGGAGAAGGTGTTAATAGAAAGGGTTACAAGTTTCAGGGTTGAAAGCTTTAATGAGGTTGAAAAAGGCTTGCGAGAAGTGAGGAATGAGATAAGAGTGATTGAAGTAGACGATGTTGAAAAAACCCTGGGGCTCATACCGCCCAGAGGGCTTGGGGTGATTGTTAAATACTCTAAACTATTTCACGCTACTCCTAACGAATGACCCCAGTCTTCTAATCCCTTCTACAATCTGTTCCTCGCTTGGATAGCTGAAGTTGAGCCTCATGCTATTCCTGCCTCTACCGTCTGGGTGGAAGCTCCCGCCTGGGACGTAGGCTACCTTGTATTCTTTCAACGCTTTCTCAAGCAGTGAGTCTGCATAGAACTTCTCATTCATAACGTATGCAAATATGAAGAGTCCGCCAACCGGCTTGTAGAAGCTGACCAGCTCGCCCATCCCCTCTTCTATGGCTTTAATCATTGTGTCCCGCTTCCTCCTGTACCGTGGTACTGCTTTCGTCACGGTCTCCATAATAATTCCCCTCTTGATGGCTTCAGCCACAATGTACTGGTTTAATGTAGGAGAGTGGAGGTCGATGTACTGTTTTATTAACTCAAACTTGCGGATTAACTCAGAGTGTGCTATTATCCAACCTATCCTCAAGCCTGGCGCCAGGATCTTGCTAACCGTGCTCATGTATATGACTCTGTTCTCAAAGTCCATACTTTTGAGCGATGCTACCTCGACGTTTGGTTCAAAGATAATATAGCTGTAGGGATCGTCCTCGACAACGAGGACGTCGTACTTTGAAGCAATCTCTAGAAGGTGTTGCTTTCTGTCCTTATCCATGGTTGTGCCAGCAGGGTTCTGCCCGACCGGTATTACGTATATGAATTTAACTCGCTCTCCGTTTTCTACAAGTGTTTTCAACTTTTGCTCCAAGACATCTGTTTTGATTCCTTTATCATCAATGGGTATTCCAACTACTTTAGCACCACTATTCTTGAAAGCTCCAAGCGCAGCCAGGTATGTCGGGTTCTCCGTTATCACCACATCGCCGGGGTTGATAAACGTCCTAGATAAAATGTCCAGTGCTGATTGACTACCTGTTGTAATTATGATATCCTCAGCGTCAGCGATGATATGCCTGTATCTTAAGACAAAGTCGCTCAGCGTCTCCCTTACCTCTATGATCCCTTTAGTCTCACTATACTGTAACGCGTCATCGCCATATGCTTCAATAACGAACTTGGCAATTTCCGCCAGCTTCTCTTTCGGGAAAATAGCCGGGTCGGGGATTCCTCCAGCGAAGCTTATCACATCTTTTCTCTCCCTTATCAGAGCCAGTAGTTCCCTAATCTCCGAGGCTTTAACTTTTTTAGCTAGTTCACTGTAGTATTTTGTGAAATCGGGCAAAACCATACACCGTTTCGATATATACGTGTAGATAGAATATAAACTTTTTGGTAAGCGAAAATGGAATTAAATACGGTATATAAAAACCCTTTAAAAGCATCCTCGCGAGTAGCATTTATTTATCCTAGTTTATACGAAGTGATGATCTCCAGCCTGGCCTCCGATCTCATATATTTCACTCTTAATAACCATTCTGAAATATATGCTGAGAGATTCTGCATCAAAAGGTTGACAGGGGCTGAGGAGGAGGCTAGGTCTATTGAAACCCGCTCTCCCCTGAGAGATTTCGACCTGATAGTTACCTCGATACATTACGAGCCCGATATAGTTAACCTTGTAAGACTTCTCCAGGCGGGCGGGGTGAATCCTTTCAGGGAGGCTCGGCAAACTCCCATCATCGCTGGAGGACCCGTGGTAATGGCGAATCCGATCCCGTTTTCAGACTTGATAGACGTATTCGTCATAGGGGAGGTTGAAAGCAGTCTCGATAAAATCGTCGAGATCTGGCTTCAGTTTAAGGGGGATAAGAAAGCATTTCTCGAAGAAGTAAGCAAGCTAAGCTATGTTTATGTCCCAGGTTTAACCGAGGGCGAAGTGGTTAAATCTTATCCTGCCGATCTAAACGCGTGCTTCTACCCGGTTAGACAGATAATGAACACGGAGATTGAACCCGTTTTTGGAAGAGGTTTTAAGTTAGAAGTTAATAGAGGATGCGTGTTCGCGTGCTCTTTCTGCATGGAAACAAGGGTCATGGCTCCCTACAGGGAGAGGAGCCTTGGTTTATTGAAGAAGCTGATAGAGGAACATTTAACCTATAATCCAGAAGAAAAAAGGGTGGTCCTTTACTCTCTCTCATTTCCGGTTAGAAAAGACCATTTGAAAATTTTAGAGTTTATGATGGAGAACAATTTAATAGCATCTCAGCCATCCATAAGACTAGACTTGATAAATGAGGAATTGCTTGAACTTCTAAGGGCTTTAAACCAGAAAACCATAACCGTTGCCCCCGAATCCTTCAGTTTAACCACTCAAAAATTGTTTTTCAAGTACGTCAAACCTTGTGAATGGTTTGAAGAGAAAATTGGAGCAGCCTTGAGCAAAGGGTTTAATGTGAAAATATACTTGGTCTATGGTGCTCCATGGGAAGGCCTGGAATCTGTAAAGGAGAACATCGAATGTTTAAAGCGCGTAATAAGCAAGGCAAAAAAGAAGAATCGGGGAGCAGTGGTGTCGTTAAACCCTCTCATACCTAAGCCTCACACACCTTTCCAATATTTCGGTATGAAGAATATGGAGGAGTTGAAACAGGTTTTCAAGATTTACATGGAATATCTAAAAGGTCTTGTCGAGAGCAGAGCATACGATATCGAATGGTCATTGATACAGGCTTTTCTTTCACTCTCTGAAAAACCTCTTGGAAAATTTATCGCAACATGGGCTGAAGAAGGTGGTGGCCTACATGGTTTCAAAAAGGTTGCCAAGAGGTTTAACATTGATTTATCAAGAGTTTTCAATGGATACAGATTCGAGGAGACATTACCATGGTCCTTCATAAAAATTCCTTATGAGAAAAGCGTTCCCAGCCGTATCCAGGCGGAAATAATTTACTCTTTCATGGAAAAGGCTAGGAGGCTGAGCAGGGAGTAAACTCCTATTATTACAGGGATATCCTCCACGCCGCTTACTCCAAGAATTTTTAACAACTCTTCAACGAACGGGTTGTAGCTGGGTTTAGTAAAATATGTTGAAAACGCAACATACAGTAAGGTTTTATCATCACCTGAGTCAAGGCGGACGTTGAGGATTCTGTTTAAAACTGCCGTCGCTACAGGGATTTCAAGCATTGAATATATCTCAAATAAGACGAGCCAATGGTAGAGTTTGTATAAGAATGTTTCCTTGAATTGAATGAGCTTGGAGAAGTTTTCAAGCCTTGTGCCGTGGGGTTCGAAAACTATTCCTACTTCTGCTTTGTAAGCATTCCCCACAAGCATTCGCAAATAGTTTAGTTCTTCATCGCCATCGCGGAATTGTTTCCCTATCACAGTAATCGTTCCCTTCTCAAGCATCTTAACGGCTTCTCGGATCTCTCTGGCGTGAGTGGCAAGGTTTAAATCCAGGATTAAATGAGAAGTTACACTATCACCATTAGTTTTTATTACAATGCTTCCCAAGTAGCCAATGGGTTTTTCCATAGACCCGATTGGTTTAAGACCCTTGTACACGGGATTTTCCGCGAAGTCGGTGACTGTTGATGAAATAAAGGGGGTTGGAGTGTTAAAAAATTCCTCGAGAATTCTGCGGCGTAAAAAAGCCTTCAAGTTCTCATTGAGCTCTAGCTCATCTAGTTTTTCAAAGGGACACGGGGTCTTCTTAAGTTCCTCTAGAATTAAGGTTAGTTCATTGCTCAACCTTCTTCAGCACCGGGCGGTAAGCGATTCCATAATTTATTAATCCTGACTCTCCTTCCTCGGTTATTCTTCTGAGAACAGGCTCCATCTCCATTCCAGACCTTAGCTCCTCAGGCAACACATCTGTTAAAGGTGCCAAGATCCTGGCCTTATGATGCAGGGTTTCTAATATTCCTATAATAACCGGTCTTCTCTCTTCGAAACCATCCATTGCACTGTAAATCACTGTCCAAGTAATAAGCTTCGCCCGCTCATCTATGAGCTCAACGGTTTCAGTATTCCTGGACCCGCAGAACCTACAGAGTTCTGAAGGCGGATACCCCGTTCTTCCGCATTCCCTGCAACGAGTAGCCTTTAACCTGTACCTGTCAACGCGAGTTCTCCACGTAGGAGGTATAGAAATTCTCACCATGCATCACCCCTTAATCCTGTCGATTAACCCCCTATACTTCGCGTACAATGCGTAATCTATTAATTGTTTCCTCTGCAGGTAATCACTTACTTTAGGAGCTCTTTCCCTTCTATGAACAACCTCCTCAGTCACAACTATGCTGTACGCGTCACTACCGGCACCGCTACCGAATGGAGCTAGGAGTATCCTCTGCCCCGGCTTAGCTTCGTCAAGCACTTTGGACAATCCTATGAGTGCTGATGAGTTGTAACTGTTGCCGATGTAAGGTGTCACCAAGCCTGGAAGGATCTTCTCCTTAGGGAACCCTAGCATACGCCCCACTCTCAACGGGAAGGTTCCGTTTGGCTGGTGGAAGATGGCGTAGTCGAAATCATCCGGTTTCAACCCAGTCCTCTCGAACAAGCCTTTAACCGCATTTGTTATGTGGTGGAAGTAAGCAGGCTCTCCCGTAAATGCCTCGCCGTGGAGGGGATAGTGGGCGTGCGCCCTCCTCCAGAAATCCGGGGTATCCGTGACGTAAGTGTAGCTTGCCTCGAAGAACGCTGCAGCCCCTTCTCGCGGACCAACTATTAAAGCTGTTGCAGCAGAGGATGCCGTAAACTCTAGCACGTCGCCCGGATTGGCTTGAGCCGTGTCTGAGCCTATTATTAGCGCGTATTTAACCATCCCAGAAGCTACTACGCCAATGCTAGCACGCAAGGCCTCGCTAGCTGCTCGGCACGCAAACTCCCAGTCGGTAGCCATGGTATCAGGCGTTATGCCTAATGCTTCAGCTATGATTGTAGCAGAGGGCTTAACAGCGTAGGGCTTGCTCTCGGTTCCAAACCACACCAGTCCTATCTCTCCTGGGTCAATACCTGCGCGTTTCAAAGCGTTTCTAGCTGCCTCCCAGCCCATGGTCACAGAGTCCTCGTCCACGCCTGGAACGCTTTTTTCTAAAACATTCAATTCCTCCGGCTCCTTCGGGTTGAAACCCCAAACTCTTGCAATGTCGGCTAAGGGCAGGCGCCACCTGGGAATATAGGAGCCCCAGCCCAATATTCCAGTTTTCTCTTCAGGATTCATGAAATCCAGCCCTCGGAAAAAGAGAGATATGTTTTTAAAAATAAAACCTTTATCTTTTACCTTCTAGCGTAGAGCCAGCAGGCCACATAGTGACCTTTCTCGATCTCGATCAGCGGAGGCTCCTGCCTCGTGCAGAGGTCCTTAATCTCTGGGTGTTGATCGAGCGCCGCACATCTTGGATGGAATCTGCAACCTGGAGGGACGTTAATAGGTGAGGGTACCTCGCCTTTAATAGGTATCTCACGAATGCTCAGCCTCCTCGTCGGGTCTGCCTCTGGTATAGCCTCTATCAACGCTTTCGTATACGGGTGGTACGGGTTCTCGATAACCCTTCTCGCATCTCCGAGCTCAACAATCTTGCCCAGATACATTATCGCGAGCCTGTTGGAAATATACCTTGCAACAGCGAGGTCGTGTGTTATGAACAGGTATGTCAACCCGAGCTTGTTCTTCAATTCCATCATTAACTGAAGTATTTCAGCACGGATGGATACGTCAAGCATTGAGACAGGTTCGTCGGCAACCAGGAACTTAGGGTTGAGAATCAGCGCTCTCGCGATAACGACACGCTGTCTTTGCCCGCCGGAGAGCATGTGCGGGTATCTCTCCATGAAGTCTTCTGGGGGAGTTAGCTTCACTGCTTCAAGAGCTTTCGCCACGATATCGTACCTGTCTTCTTTGCTCACACCTATATCGTGGATTGCTAAGGGTTCTTCAAGAATCTCATATATTGTTCTCCTAGGGTTTAAGCTACCGTATGGGTCCTGCCATATCATTTGAATTTCCCTCCTAATCGGCTTGTAGGTTTTAAACGGGATGGCTCCAATGTTGACGTGCCCGTACTCGCTTACCTTCGCCTTTTCAACAATTGGTCCTAGTTCTTCAGCAATCTCCTTCGACACCCTATACCCAACGATGCCCTCGGTCGGCGTGTGAAGCCTTATCACCAGCTTCCCGGTTGTAGTCTTACCACAACCTGACTCTCCTGCAAGAGTAAAGACTTCCCCGTATTTAACATCGAATGATACCCCGTCAACCGCTTTTAAGGTCAGCTTTGGACTTTTCTTCAACACGTCTATGAATGTTCTCCTAACCGGGAAGTGCATTTTCAAGTTTCGCGCAAACAATATTGTCTCACTAGTTACTTCTGGTTGATAAACACGCTCCTCGCTCATCCAAATCACCTCTGAACATACAACCAACATGCAACCTTGTGTCCAGGCTCTACTTCAACAACTGGAGGCTCCTCCTTGCATCTTTCATGGGCGAATGGACACCTTGGTTCAAACCTGCAACCCGGAGGTGGGTTTATAAGGTCTGGCGGCACTCCAGGAATCCATGTTAAATCCTTGATTTCGCCGTGTAGTCTCGGAATACTGTTCAACAATCCCTTGGTGTATGGGTGTTGCGGATTATTGTAAATCTGCTCGGAAGTCCCGTACTCAACGATCTTGCCGCCGTACATTATAGCAATTTTATCAGCTATTTCAGCTATCAAGCTTAAGTCGTGAGAAATCAGTATTACCGATAGTCCAAGCTCCCGTCTTAAACGCTTCAAGAGATTCATTACCTGGGCCTGAACAACCACGTCTAAAGCTGTGGTTGGCTCGTCAGCTATGACTAGTGGAGGCATTAAGGCAAGGGCCATTGCTATTACAACCCTCTGCTTCATACCACCGCTTAGCTCGTGCGGGTAGCTTTTGATCCTCCTGGGTTCGATACCAACCATCTCCAGCAGTTTCTTGGCTGTTTCCAGGGCCTCCTTCTTAGTGTAGTTTTGATGAAGCATTAACACCTCGGCGAGCTGGTCACCTATGTTGTAGACAGGGTTCAAAGCGTTCATTGCACCCTGGAAAACCATTGAAATCCCTTTCCACCGAACCTCTCTCCTGAACTCCTCCTCACTAAGCTTGGTGATATCCCTGCCCTGGAAAATTATTTCCCCGGAGACTAGTTTGCCCGGGGGCGGTACAAGTCTCATCAAGGAGTAGGCTAGTGTGCTCTTCCCACACCCAGATTCCCCGGCAATCCCTAAGGCCTCCCCCTTGTAAAGCTCGAAGGACACGTTGTCAACAGCTTTCACAATACCTTTAGCTGTGTAAAAGTATGTTTTCAAATTCCTTGCTTCAAGCAATACTTCTGGCAAACATAAGGCACCTCTTTATTAGTCAGGGAGCACAATATTATAAAAACAACCCACCAGTTTTAAATATTTCTCCAGGTAAGTATGAACCATGAATACCGGAATGGATAAGCCTTTGTTGATAGGAAGGTTTGCCGGGAGGCCTCTTTACTACTTGCCCAGGAGCATGCCGGGTCTCGGTTTCATAGCTGCAGGCGTGATCGACAGAGGGACGAACGTAGTTCAGGTTCGCCCAACAACCCTTTGCCCAATGAACTGCGCATTCTGCAGCGTTGACGCAGGACCCCTATCAAGTAGGAGACATGCAGAGTACTTTATGGATCTGGAGGCGTTGCTGGAAGCGTTCAACCAGGTTGCTTCAGTTAAAACCGCCATGGTTGAGGCTCTTATCGACACAGTTGGAGAAGGATTAACATATCCATACATCTATTCCTTGATAAAATCCTTGAAAAAACATCCAAGAGTTAAAAGCGTAGCACTGGAAACCCATGGCGCACCGCTCTCCAAGCAAGTTATCAACAAGCTCTGGGAAGCAGGGCTTGACAGAGTTAATCTAAGCCTCGACACTTTCAACAGAGAGAAGGCAAAGATGCTCTACGGTCTGGAATCATATGATCCGGCGAGAGTTGCTGAGCTGGCTGAGTACATGGTTAAGGAGACAAGCATTGACCTCCACGTTACCCCGTTATGGCTTCCAGGATTAAACGATCAAGACATCGAGGATGTTTTAAACTGGGCGTTGAGAATTGGGGCAGGCAAGAAGTGGCCCCCCACTACTGTTCAAAAATTCAACGTGCACAGACATGGGCGAAACCGTCTCGGGGTCAAGCAAGTATCATGGAGCGAGTTTTACAAGTGGCTTGAAAAACTTGAGAGAAAAATAGGTGCTAGACTGCGATGGGATATGAACGAGTGGGGTATGACTTACGATAGGCGAATTCCAATCCTTTACCGTAGAGGAGAATTAGTTGGAGCCATGATCGTTGCAGAGGGCTGGCTCAAGGGCGAGTTCCTGGGTGTTACCCTTCATGGTGAACCCCGCTTGATAACTCTGATCCGAGAGAAAAGTGTAGCCGCGATTGGTCGAAAGTATATTGTAAAAATTGTTGAAAACAAGGATGGAATTTATGTTGGAAAAATAGTGGGAGAAGCTTAGAGTGTTCTCAGCCTTGGCTCAACTATCTTCTCGATCGCTAAGCCCAGCAGTATGAAGGCGAGCGATGTTATTGACAGCATTACTCCAGGCGGCACAATCCACCACCAGATATCATATCTCCCAGTGTCTCTGGCTCTGGAGAGGATGGCGCCCCATGTAGGCCATCCGTGCCTTATACCTAGAACGCTCAAACCAGCCTCACTCAGGATTGCGCCGGGAACGCTGGCTACGAGTGATGCACTAGCGTACATTGCTACCTGCGGGAATATATGTTTGAAGATGATTCTTGAATTGCTGGCTCCTAAAGCCCTGGCTGCGTCGATGTACGGCTCCTCCTTAATCGATAAAGTCATCGCTCTCACAGTGATGGCTAAGCCTCCCCATCCAAAGATGATCAGTACTCCGATTATGGTCAATATCGTCATTAAAGCCTTTACTTCTGTACCGTACTGTGCGTATTCTGTCTGAGCTATCTGCGCTAGAATAATCAATATAGGCAGTGTGGGTATGTTGCCAATAATATCTGCTATTCTCTGAATGACCTCATCTATGATACCTCCATAATAACCGCTAGCTATTCCTGCAAATACCCCTATGAAAGTTGTTATTATCGCCGTGGTTAAACCGATCGCGAGAGCGATCGGGGTTCCATATAGAAGCACCTGTAGCAAGTCTCTACCTAGGTCATCGGTTCCTGAAAACCCATACGCGTTCCCCTTTACGATTATCCTAACTTCGTCAGCTGGAGAGCTCACTATCTCCCTTAACTCATCCCTAGCAGTATACGAAATCGTCAAGATAAACTCATACTTCCCTGTTAAAGGAGTGGTGGTGATCTTTATATTGTAGAAGGCGTCCGTGGTGTACAGTTGCTCAATATACTTTGACACATCTTTAATAATATTGTTGAGCATGTCCAACTGTTCTACAGGTAGTAAGAGATCGACGAAGGCTATCTTCCATGTAAGAGTCAGGTTTGCCTGAGCCTTCTCCAGGGTTCTGAGGAAGTCCGTTAGGGTTTTGTTTTCACTACGTAGCGAGTCTATGAGGTCCCTCACGTCTACTAATCTCTGCTTGATATCCGCGACCTGCTCGTTAGTAACATTTATCCTCTCAATCAGGAAGTTTAGCGAACTCGTGATCGAGTTCAACTGGGGTGTTTGATCCTTTTTTCCAACTTCCAATACTGGTAGTCCGAACAGGAAGGATGACCTTTTCAGCCTAACCTCATCCCTGAGCTTACTAACAATTATCGACTCTCCTATTCTCTGTAGCGTTACGTTGCTGCCCACTATCTCCAAGGGTACGGTGAAGTTATAGTATGTTGCCAGGGAGTTCGATATTCTCCACAAGTCGAAAATATCTGGTTTCAAGTCTCTTGTAGCAATGAACTCGACTGTTTCGTTTCCTCCTAATGCGATGTCTGACTCAAACATTTGGATAACGGATCCATCCGGTCTTGTCACAACCATTACAATATGGGGTACATATATTGTCCCTGACACGTTCACTACTTTCAGCCCGAAGAGCTTTAACACTAAGTCTTGTGGGAAAGCCGGCTGTTCAAGCCTATATGTTCCTATATACTTAACCACGAACCTTCCGCTGTCGAGAACCAAGGGCTCGTCAGGCCTTGTCTTAGAAATCACCAACGACTCAGCCACCGGTGAACCGAACATCGAAACCCATGTGGGAGGAGCCCACTGCGGGTTTTCATCCCAGTACGCTGCGTTCTCCCATCTCGCAATAAATCCTGCAGGCAATGCTAGGGCTGCGTATATTGACGTAGCGATCAGGAATATGATTATGGCTATGCCAACCCTACCTGCCCAATACCTTAAAAGGTCTCTGAAGACATTCTTCAACGGCCTGATTACCTTAAGAGTTAACTTGTCTGCCAGAGTTAGCTCTTTCTTCCCAGCCATCTCAACCACCCCTACCTAGCCCTAACACGTGGATCTAAAACAATGTACAATATCTCTAGTACGAACCTAGCAATAATGTAGACACCTACCGTAACCACGAATAATCCGATAACGGTCGGAGTATCACCGGTTGTTAAAGCAGCGTAGTACAGCGAGCCCATCCCGGGCCAGTCAAACACTGACTCCGTGATTATGAATCCGCCGAGGGAGTAGGCCAGTGAGAGAATGACCGAGGTGAGCACTGGGGATATCGCTACTCGTAGAATGTACTTCCTAGCGATGTCGCGTTCAGGAAGCCCTTTAGCCTTGGCTACGACAACGTAATCCTCCCTAACTATTCTCAACACCATTGCTCGCACACTGTAAAGCCATCCGCCAAGTCCTGCCACCACTATGGTTATGATAGGCAGAGCGGCGTAGTATGCGATCTGTGTGAAATTACCTAGAGGGTCGTTCCAGAAGTTCATCATGTATGTTGAAACCGGCCTCAGGTTTGTCGGAAATATTTTCAATTGATAGCCCAAGACGAGTATGAAAATCATTGCGAGCCACCATAGCGGTATAGCGTTGAAGACCGCGAAGTAAGTTATTATAGCCCTGTCGAGAAAACCGCCGTGCCTGTATGCGATCCTGGGTGCTAACATCAGCGCTATCGATGCCATTATTATGTCGGCCACAGTGATCATTATTATTGTTCTCGGGAGAACGATGGCGATAAGCTCTGCAACAGGCACGGGTGGTAGTTTGCTGGCAAGCTGCGCAACGCTTTCTTTTGTTGCTTTTCCAAGGTTGAAGGTCAAGGCGTTCCCGACCAGTATCCACATTCTCACGTATGGAGGTATGGGGTTACCGTTTTCATCTATTAGTCCATACATTTTACTGTAGTATATCGTTAAGTCTTTTCTAAGCTGCTCTAGCTCTGTTGGTGAGAACTGGCGTCCAGCCCTTACCAAAGCCTGTATCTCAGCCTGAACAGATTCTTTAACTATTGCTTCATATATTCTTTGAGTGTAACCCGTAACCTCCATAATGGCGGCTACGACGATAATGATCATAACGTATGAAAACAGGAGGATCAAACCCCTTCTCGCGATAACATAGCCTGCGCCAGGCATGGTTTTCACCGATTAACACATTACCTTTAACCCTTATAAAGAAGGGAAATAAAAAGTTTTCGTGAAAAAAAGTGGGTTTGAAATTATTACTTCTTCCTTATTAAGGGTATTACAGACACTATCAGAGTTATGACAACTAATCCTAGTGTCGCGTACACTATCGTGCTGAGTGAGTCGACAGTGCTCTTCAAAGCTGAGACATCTTCTGGGGTGGCAGGGTTCTTTGGTAGTGCATCAACCTTGTTGCTCAATGCTTGAATCGCGCTTCTTAACTCGCCTATGGCCCTCTGGAATGCTTCTTGCTGCAAGTTCAACACTTCAGCGTAGGTTGCAATATCAACGGGTATCTTCGCGATCTCAGGTGTAGCTACCACGTCAGAGGTTACTATTAACTGCAAGGTGTATTTAGCACCGTACTCTAATCCTGCTGTAAGCTCCGGCTCCATGACAATCTTGAAGTGGAAGTCGTCTAACTTTGTAGCTTCAGCGAAAACGAGTATTTGGCCCGAGGGGTCTCTTAACATGTACTTGAGGTATAGCGGTGGAATACCGGAGACTTCAACGTTTACAACTGCTTCCCTGCCTGGCACTATCTTGTTGGGAATGTCTGAAACTATTGTGATGCTTTTCACCGCGGACGGGGTGGGAGAACCGAAGTACCAGTCACCCGGCTTGAACGGGTAAGTTGGGTCTCTGAACGCTGTCATCTCACCCTTGTTTGCAACAGTGTCCATCTTGGTCAGCATGAACGGCCCATTGCTTATCCAAGCCAGGTTGTAGGTGTTTATCCAGTTTAGATCAGCCTGTATTCTCTGGTTCCACTCTGTCATCGTCAATAATCCGTTAGCATACTTGTTCGCTTTCGCAAGCACCGCGCTGTTGTCTGAGTATGTTGCCAATGTGTTCTTGACAAGGGTTACATGGTTCGGGTAGACGAGGCTGAATGTCTGATAGCCTTCTCTCCTGTAGAGCACCAGGTTGGTCTCATTCCTCCTGTCCAAGGCTAGCTCGAAGGTGGCGATGTGAATCTCCAACGGATTAATAGGGGTGACGGTCGCCCATGATGCAATGTAGTTTTCATCGAAGTGCCAGTAGTCAACGTAAACAGTCATCCTCTTGTTCTGAACATCGAACTCCCAACCCTTCACAGTGTCAAGCCACGGCTTCGTGCTCGACACTATACGGGACTCTAAGGTCTTGTAGTAATCATCGTAGACTAAGTCATATATCATTGCAACATAGCCGATCACGTCTGCCATCGTTATTTCTACTCCATTGTGCCATTTAGCACCAATATACTTGCTCAGGTCGAATACTACTTTACTAACCGCTGTCGTATTCTCCGGTACATTCTTCCAGGTGTCTGTTGCTGCATCGAATATCTTAGCGGTCGTGGGCACAGTCATGTTGCCGTCAGGACCCGCTGTCAAGACAACATAGCTAGACCTAAACGGTATTGGAACACCGTTGAACGGGTGGTTCCAAACAGAGGGGTCGTAGGTAACCCTCTCCCAGTCAACACTGTACACGTCTGTGAAACCGCCCCAAATGTTCCACTCACTAGTTGATGTCCAAACCCATAAGTGTCCAACCTTCAGCGTTTTATCAGCTCTCCCCTCAACATATGCTTCGCGAAGGTTCCATATTCCGCGGAGACCGGCACCCAGGTCCTTGGTAAGTCCCTTGACATAGTCCCAAGCCACCCAGGTGTCGAGCCTGGTTACAACCCATGCTCTAACAGACTCCTCAATACATAACCGGGTACCATTCCTGTAGAGCTCATTCCTCTCCTCCTTACTCTTGTACTGGGCCTGGTAAATCTTTAAGGTGATCTCGTCTATCTCTGGGTGCTCGTAATTCCAAAATGTAGGCTCCTGCCAACCAGGCATGTAGCCGACCCAGGGAGCACAGAACTGGGCTATGGTTCCACTATCATACTTGTCAATACCGCTCTTACCCCAACCCTCAGTGTACATGTGCCACTGGAACTCCATAGGGTCTGTTCCATACAATACTG
>NZ_DBOUKL010000052.1:0-4661 GCF_059755995.1 Thermosphaera sp.
GCGTATGGAGTGTAAAACCTTTAACGGGTTGTGGCTAACCGATATAGACGATACAATACTGCCAAGCAGTGGTGGATCCCCCCGCATCTACAGCTACGTCTCCTCCTTCCTAAGGGTTCTCGATGACCACTGCATCCTAACCGTTCCAGTAACTTTTAAGACTAAGCCGGAGTTAAAGGAGCTTTCCAGGAGGCTCAACTATTCCTTCAAAGCCTACATAGCGGAGGGAGGTTGCTCTACCATTATCTCTGAAGCCCTGGTACACTCCTTTTCAACGAATGCGGCGAGCGGAGAGTTGGAGATAGTGTTGTGTAGGAGTAGATTAGTTCTGGATGAGATATTCAATAGTCTTGAAAACTCTTCATGTGCTGATAAATACGTGAGGCTGACAAGCCTCACACCTTATGAAGCCTCGGAACTCTTAAACACCTCTCTAAAAGAAGCAGAGAACGCTGTCAACAGAGAGTTCACCGAGGTCGTTTACTCCGGTAGCGGTGAATGCATCAAGATAATCGAGAAGAAGGCTGTCTCCCAGGGTTTCAAAGCTTTCAAAACCCGGAGATTCCTCCACCTCGCGGAAGCCGGGAAAGAAGAAGCTGTTAGACGCCTCCTGGGTCTTATAGGTCATAGGTTGAAGGGTTTAACCATATCCAGCGGGGACAGCCCAGCGGATGCCGCATTCCTCAGCACTGCTGAAGTACCTATAATTGTTTCAAACAGCCACGTAGACTGGTTTAGGAGATACCCCTACCTGAGAATCTCGGACTCTATCCCCTACTCCCTGATAGACACTGTTTCAAGACTTTTACTGTTGAAACAGCCAGCACTCAACCAGGCATACTGAAGCATCTATGCAAGGGCCTTGCAAACCGTTGTGGACAAGTGGTTGAAAACCTGTTATGATTGTTTTACCTTTGCTGATAAGTATTTGTGTATGCTGTGAGCAGCTTTCTTACCATCGCTGAAAGCGAGGACAACCGTTGCCTCCCCTCTCACAGCGTCTCCACCGGCGAAAACACCTGGGATACTGGTCTGTAATGCCTCGTCAACCTCTACTGTACCATCGTCACGGATCTTTAAGTCTGGAGCAGACTCGGCTAAAACCTTGTTAGGCACTAACCCTATTGCGATAATGACCGTGTCAGCGGCTAATTCTACGAACTCCCCTGTCCCCACAATCTTCCTCTTCCCCTTCTCATCGACTTCGTCGATGGGCTTCATCTTCTCAAATCTCACGCCTTTCACGAATCCTTTTCCATCCCCTATAAATTCAACGGGCTGTACAAAATACATGAAGCTGACTCCCTCCTCCTCCGCGTGCTTAACCTCCTCAAGCCTCGCCGTCTGGAGCATGTCCTCCCTCCCCCTCCTATAGGCCACAACTACTTCACTACCCATCCTCCTAGCTACTCTAGCAGCATCCATAGCGGTGTTCCCACCTCCTATGACGACAGTTCTCTTCCCCACCTTGACAGGCGTATCGTACTCGGGGAAACGGTCAGCCCTCATCAGGTTAACCCGGGTCAGGAACTCGTTGGCAGAATATATGTTGTTGAGGTTTACCCCGGGTATTTCGAGAAACTTTGGTGCTCCAGCACCCGTCCCGATGAATACTGCATCATACTCGTTAAGAAGCTCGTTAATTGAAATTGTTTTTCCCACTATATGGTTTAACCGGATCTCAACACCAAGGAAGGAGAGCTTCTCGATCTCGCTGTCCAAAAGCCTCTTGGGAAGCCTGAACTCAGGTATGCCGTACCTTAAAACCCCTCCAGGAGCATGAAGGGCTTCGTAAATAGTTACATTATACCCTAGCTTCGCAAGCTCGGCTGCACAGGCTAGCCCCGCGGGCCCTGAGCCTATTACTGCTACTTTACGCCCGTTCGGCTTTATCTTCTCCTTCATCTCCTCGAGAAGCTTTGCCTCCAGCCCGAGCGCCCTTGCTCTATCCCCAACGTATCTCTCCAGCTTCCCTATGCTCACAGCCTCACCTATTCTACCAACCACGCAATTAGCCTCGCACTGCAGCTCTTGAGGACAAACCCTGCCCGTTATCGAAGGAAACAGGTTATCCTCCCACATGATTCTCAGAGCCTTTTCCAAATCCCTGTTTTCGACGGCCTTAACGAACTCGGGGATTTTAATGGATATTGGGCAGCCCTTCACGCACGGTGCAAACCATAAGGGGCATTTTATACATCTTCCCGCCTCCCTCACCGCGTTCGCGTCGTCCAGGCCCAAGTCGACCTCTTCAAAGTCTCCGAGCCTTTCTAACGGGGGTCTCTCGTTAGATTTAAACCGTGACTTCACAACTCTTGACATGATGATCACCTAGCGATAATCTTGGAGAGGAAGAGGTTTTTCGCCTTCTCCTGCTCCTCGATAAATCTCTTATCCCTTCTCATCACGTCTTCCCAGTCTATGAGATGAGCGTTCATCACAGGCCCGTCTACGCAGGCAAACCTGACTGCTCCACCATAGAAGACTCTGCAAGACCCACACATCCCTGTCCCATCAACCATTATGGTTCTTACAAGGGCATAGTTTGGAATCCCATGTCTCCTCGTGAGTTCAGATGCTTTGAACATGCCAGCAAGGGATCCTCCTGTGAGTACAAGGTCTACTCTTCTCTCACTAATGATCTTCGAGATCAAATCCGTGTAATGCCCTTTAACCCCTGCGGAACCATCCAACGTTGTAACATAATGCTCGTCAGCATGCTTCTCAGCGAGAAACTCTTCTGGATAAACCTCTTTCCCTGTCTCGAAAGTTTGGATTGATATTACGTAGTTATCATATTTTTTCAATTCCTGTGTGAATGAAGCATTCTCAGCGTGCCCGCACACCGCGTCCGATGCGTAGATTACAGTGCCGTAGTGTTTTATGGGAAACTCCCTACCGTGAGGCCCTGAGACCGCGTAGATGTAGTCTCCGACTTTAAACCTATGGTATAACTCGAGGGTTGTCTTACCATGTCTCCTGATGAACATGCCTATTCTCCCATCTCTAACAGAGTAGACAGACTCCGGGATTCTCTCCCCTTTCTCATGAAGCATAAGGATAACGAAATTTCCAGGCTTCCACTTCCTAGCCACATGCGGTGCTTCAATCTCCATGTAGAAGTCAATGGAGTTTAAATCTATTTTTCCAGTTATCCTAAGCAAGTTGACACCTCTCGTTAGGTTAGGCTAACCTAAAAATACTATTATGTACCTTAACTTAAAAATCATCCAGGACCGCTACGATGAACTTAACGACTGCCCCTGTCACTCCGTCATAGTTAGGTTTGAATTCAGTTCATGAACACGTACTTTAAAACCCTTACCACAGCCTTGATTTCACAAACATGCTTTAGCGTGAGAACCCGGTTGTTGCGATGAGAGCCTGGGATTTACAATGTTTTTGAACACATTATCTATTTCGTCAGGCTTTGAACGTAGTTTTTCGTGCCTTGAAGGGTTTGTTGCAGTGGCTTCTGAAGGTTTGAGTGAAAGGATGTGCGGCGGCCGGGATTTGAACCCGGGATCTCCGGCTTGGGGGGCCGGCGTCCTAGTCCAGGCTAGACGACCGCCGCTTCTACTGTTTTAGAAATTACGGGTAAGGGTTTAAAATCTTTGAATGGTTTCAAGGATTGCTGACTGCGGGGATGTATATTGGTGTTCTTCTCCCCCCGCTGTAGAGTTTTAGAATCCCCCTTTTCTCGGCCTCTTTAAGTATTTTCTTAGCCACGCTTACTTTCACGTTTAACTGATTGGCAAGCGTGTATGGCGTGTAGTATTTAACCTCCCCCTTCTTAACCTCTCTCTCAAGCCTTCTCAAAATATCCTCTGTTGGCTGGAAGACCGTGGCTAACTGTACTTTGGACTCGCCAACCTCCTTAGCCGGTTTCTCGGGCTTAGCTTTCTTCTGAGCAGACACTTCATCCACCTCGACACTAATCAACTATTCTATGGATTAAGGTTTAAGGCTTTTTAATCTATCTCCTCTTGAACCCTTCTGTGAAAACGTCAAGGTAGAATGGTGCTACTGAAAATATTGAGATGAGCTCGGGAATTGCTGCGCCCGGGGGTGTTTTAATGGTGAAGTGTAATGCCCATGCAGCAACTGATGCGACGATGCCTGCTAGGGCACCGTTCCTACGCCACCCATCTGTTCTTGATGAGTAGTAGATCAGGAATGACAAAATTGTTATGAAGAACACTATGGATACGATGAAATGCGTCCTACCATACACCTCGTCGAAAACACCTACTAGAGCGAGCGAGAAGCCAGCAAAACCCATTATGGCCCTGTAGACAACCTCGACGTGCGAATCAATCAATGCTGTTGAGTATAGTAAGAAGCCTCCGAGGACGAGCCCGAGGTTGAAAAGTATTGCGACATTGCTCCTTGTAGCATGCCCTAGATCGCTTAAAGCGTTATCCACAATGTTGAACCAGCCTGAGAACGCTATAGCTAGGAGTATGAAAACCAGTGGAGTGAGGAAGGCTATAAAGGGTATGAACCGCCTTATATTCATGAGCCAGCCCTCAATTACGATATATAATCAACGGTATATTAATCCCTCAGCAGGTTCCTGATGTAGAGCTTATACGCCAAAGCAACTATTACTAAGCTCCACGCTCCCAGGCCTGCGAAATTGCCCCACGGGTTTATAGAGG